>NZ_JBIMKE010000015.1:0-181060 GCF_043673425.1 Streptomyces sp. M41
CACGCCGAGAGCACGCACCTGACGCCGCGCGGCCCGCCCTGCGGGCGGACGACGGGAATTTGACGACAGGCCCTAGGGTGCGGGCATGACCTCACAGGCGTATCTCTCCGAACTGTTCTCGCTCGACGGCCGGGTCGCCCTGGTGACCGGCGGCAGCTCCGGCATCGGCCGGGCCGTCGCCAGGGCCCTCGCCCGCGCGGGAGCGAGCGTCGTCGTCGTGGCGCGCAGGGAGGCGGAGCTGGCCGAGACCGTCGGCGAACTGACGGCCCACGGCTGCCGGGCAGCCTGGGTGAGCGCCGACCTCGCCACCCGCGACGGGGTGCGCACGGCGGCGGAGCAGGCGACCGGGGTCTTCGGTGAACCCGACATCCTCGTCAACAGCGCCGGGATCAATCTCCGGCCCCCGATGGGCGAGCTGGACGACGAGGTGTGGGACACCACCATGGCCGTGAACCTTCAGGCCCCCTACCTGCTCGGGCAGCGGTTCGGGCCGGGCATGGCCGAGCGGGGATTCGGGCGGATCATCCACGTCACCTCCCAGCAGGCGCACCGGGCGTTCGTGCAGAGCGGTGCCTACGGCGTCTCGAAGGGGGCACTGGAGTCGCTGGCCCGCTCACAGGCCGAGGCATGGTCGCCGTACGGAGTCACCTGCAACACGCTCGTGCCGGGGTTCGTCATGACACCGCTGAACGCCCGGCTGTCCTCCGACCCCGAGAAGGTGGCCGCGTTGGCCGAGCGGACGATGGTCGGGCGCAACGGGCTGGCCGACGACTTCGCCGGGGCGGCGGTGTTCCTCGCGAGCCGCGCCTCCGCCTACGTCACCGGACAGGCGGTCTTCGTCGACGGCGGGTTCTCCGTCCACTGAAGGCGGAGCGGGGCGGGCCCGTCAGGTCAGGTCGAGCCGCATCAGGATCCGGGGATGACCGGCCAGCACCGAGGTGGTGTCGGCGGCGTGCACGAACCCGGCGCGTTCGAAGTTCTTGCGGATCCCGGCGTACGCCATCGTCAGGTCGACCCGGGCGTCCCCGTTGTCCAGCGGGTACGCCTCGATCGCCGGTGCGCCCTGTGCGCGGGCGAAGTCGACCGCGCCGGCGATGAGGGCGTGAGTGATCCCCTGCTTGCGATGACCGGGCCGGACGCGGATGCACCACAGCGACCACACCGGCAGGTCGTCGACGTGCGGGATCTTGCGGTTGCGCGCGAAGGACGTGACCGAGCGTGGCGCCACCGCGGCCCAGCCGACCGGCTCGTCCCCGTCGTGGGCGAGCACCCCCGGCGGAGGATCGGCACGGCACAGCCCGGCGACGTACTCGCCGCGCTCCGGGCCGCGCAGCTCCTTGTTGAGCTTCGCCGGGATCCGGTAGCTCAGACACCAACAGACGTTCGCGGTGGGCGACTTCGGGCCCAGCACGGCACGCACGTCCTCGAACTCCGACGCCGGGCGAACTTCGATGGCCATGCCCCCACCCTGTCACGACGGGACGGCGGCCGTCGCGCGATCCGTGCGAGGCGACGGGGGCGTACGGGCGGGGCGAGGCGGGTACCCGGGCGCGCATGAAGTGGCAACAGGTGCAGGACTCCCCGGCCCGGGCGTACGTCCTCGTCCTGGCCCCGGGCGAGGATCCCCTCGCCGAGATCACCGGCTTCGCCCGGGACCGGTCCCTGGGCGCGTCCCAGGTGACCGCCGTGGGCGCCTTCTCCCGGGCCGTGGTGGGGTGGTTCGACCGCGCGGCCAAGGACTACCGGCGCATCGGCGTGGACGAGCAGTGCGAGGTGCTGTCCCTGCTGGGGGACATCGCCGTCGGCGCGGACGGACCGACCGCGCATCTGCATGCCGTCCTGGGGCTGTCGGACGGTACGACCCGTGGGGGCCATCTGCTGGAGGGCGAGGTGTGGCCGACCCTCGAGGTGATCGTGCGGGACAGCCCGGCGGAGCTGGCCAAGGTCCACCACCCCGACCTCGGCCTCGCCCTGATCGACCCGGAGTGACGACCCGCCCGACCGGAGCCGTGACCCCGGTGCCGGGGTGGCGCCCGGGACAGCGGCTTCACCGAGGACCGGGTGGGCCGGCCGCCCGGTACATGCCTCACACGCGAGCGCGTACGCCGGCTTCAGAACCTCCCTGCGGCTGCGGGCACGCGAGACGGGGCAGCGGCTGCCGGCGCGGAGCCGAGTGCGCAACCGGCGAGCCCAGGCCCGGCATGGGGCGAGCCGACTTCCGCCGGGGCGTCAGGCCGTGGCGCGTCACGCCGGGGTACTGAAGGCGAGCAGCGTCTTCGCCACCTGCGTGTCGGAAACCCGGGTGAAGTCCTCGTACCACTCGCCGACCACGTGCAGGCCCGGCGGCTGCTCCAGGCACACCACGTCGTCGCACCAGGCGCGGATCGCCGACGTCGTCCGAGGGCTGCCGACGGGGAACGCCGCGACGAGCCGGGCCGGAGCAAGCCGGCGCAGGAAGCGCAGCGCCGCCGTCGCGGTCAGACCGGTGGTCAGGCCGTCGTCGACGAGGACGACCGTGCGGCCCTGGACGGACGGGGCCGGCCTGCCGTCGCGATAGACGTGCTCGCTGCGTTCACCCGCCACGACATCGCCGAGCCGGTCCTCGGACAGATGCATCATGGCCAGGCCCTGCCGGTCGTATAGCGGCGGATCGTCCGCGACGATCGCGCCGACCGGCGTCTCCGGCCGGATCGGGGTGCTGATCTCACGGGCGACGAGCACGTCCAGCGGGACATGCAGCGCCCGGGCCACCTCCGCGGCGACGGGCACACCGCCCGGCGGCAGGGCCAGCACGAGCACATCGGTCAGGTCACCGGAGTCGGCCCACTCGACCAGCCGCAGCGCGAGCTCGTGTCCGGCGTGGGTGCGGTCACGGAAAGGCACGGCGCGCCTCCCTCGGATCGGGGCAGCCGCCGAGTGCCCGGTGGGTCGGCGGCCAAACCGGGGTGTACGGCCCACCGCACGGCAGCGAGAACGCACATGAGGGGCACCGGACCGGGTACCCGAAGCGTCCGGGCGTACCGGACGGCAAGTGCACGACACGGCGACGGGACCAACCATGACCGACCCCCACTTCGAGAGCGATGCCTCCGCGGCCCAGCAGGCCCTGCGCACGGTCGTCGAGCAGGGCGCGGACGAGGCGGCACTGAACACACTGGCGCACAGCGAGGTGCTGGTACCCGCGGCGACGGACGCGGAGGGCCCAGGCCCCGCGGCGCTGACCCTGCCCGTGTTCGAACAGGAGGACGGGACCGAACTCGTACCGGTCTTCACCACGCAGGAACGCATGGAACAGGCCATGCCCAAGATGCAGCGGCACCGCAGTGTGCAGCTCGGCGCCCTCGCCCACGGCTGGCCCTCCGACAATCTGTCCCTGGTCATCGACGCCGGCACGCCCGAGCAGCTGGCGCTGACGGCCCACGGGGTGCGGGCCCTGCTGGACCGGGAAGACAGCTGACCGAAGAGGAGGACGTGGTGACGGATCCGCAGCACGCCCAGCAGAATCCGGCCACCCAGTACCCGCGGCCCGACTTTCCCGCCCAGGACCAGCCGCACCCCGGCTGGACCGGGCCGATGGATCCGCCACCGGATCACGGCGAGGAGAGCTACCGCGGCACCGGGCGGCTGGAGGGTCGCGCCACCGTTGTCACCGGTGGGGACTCCGGTATCGGACGCGCGGTCGCCCTGGCGTTCGCCCGGGAGGGTGCCGACGTGCTGTTCACCCATCTCGAGGAGGAGGCACAGGAGGCGCGTGAGACGTCCCGGCTGGTCGAGGACGCGGGCCGCAAGGCGGTCGCGGTGGCCTGCGACATCCGCGAGGAGGACAACTGCCGTGCGCTGATCGACCGTGCGGTCGCGGAGTTCGGGCGCGTCGACGTCCTGGTGAACAACGCCGCCTACCAGATGTCCCAGCCCGACGGCATCGAGGCGATCACGACCGAGCAGTTCGACCGCGTCATGCGCACCAACCTCTACGGCATGTTCTGGCTGACGAAGTTCGCCGTGCCGCACATGCCGGAGGGCGGCAGCGTCATCAACTCCACGTCGGTGCAGGCGTACAAGCCCAGCCCGCATCTGCTGGACTACGCGATGACCAAGGGCGCGATCGTGACCTTCACCCAGGGGTTGGCCCAGATGCTGGTCGACCGCGGCATCCGGGTGAACGCGGTCGCGCCGGGGCCGGTGTGGACGCCGCTGATCCCGGCGACGCTGCCCGACACGGCCGAGTTCGGCAAGCAGAGCCCCCTGGGCCGGCCGGCCCAGCCCGCCGAGCTGGCTCCCGCCTATGTCTACCTCGCCTCCCAGGAGGCCGGTTTCGTCACCGCGGAGATCCTCAACGCGACCGGCGGAACACCGCTGCCGTAGCCCGCGGGGCGTATCGGACGCTGGGCCGGATGGGCCAGCCGGTCCGGTACGCCGGGCTGCGCGGCGGGCGTGCAGAGCGCATGGTGGTGACATGAGCACGCGTCCCCCAGTGGTGGTGCTGCCCGCGGCGTCCGACGGCGGGCGCCAGGTGACGATCAACGGCGAACCGGCGGGCACCGCGTACAGCCTGTTCGACGTCCTGGACCTGGTGCACCGCGCCGACCTGCCCGCCGAGGACCGGGCCGTAGACGACCCCGAGCTGATCGAGTGGCGCGGAGGCGGGCCGTACGACTGGACCGAGACGGACGTGCCCGACGCGCCGGATACGCCGAACGGGTGAACGCGCCCACGACCCTCGGATGTCCGAGGTTCCCCTCCGGACGCCGCTGACCTTGACTTGAGGCGGCAAGTCGAACGGAACCACGACATCACGGGGGCACGTATGAATCGCAGGAAGAGCATCTTCGCGGCCGGTCTGGCCACCACCCTCTCGGCCCTGGCCCTCACCGTCGGCGTCGGGGCCGCGCCCGCACAGGCCGCCGGGTCGGGCGGGGCCGCGGCCCTGGCGGGCACCGTCGACTGCGACGGCTGGGTGCACAACAACAACCCGGACCACGGCATCGCGGGCTGCAAGAACAACACCGACCGGACCATCACCTTCCGCGCCGAGATCGTCTGCGGCTGGGCCCCCGACGTCTCCGGCCAGTGGGTGACGCTCGCCCCCGGCCAGTACAGCGAGTCCTCCGGCGTCTGCGCCGTCTACAGCTCCGGCGTCGGCAGCGTGGGCTGGACCATCCAGTAGGGCCCCGCGGACCACGGGGCTCCCTTGTGATCCGGCCGGTGTGTCCGGCGCCGGTGAGCGGGGTACGCGGGCCACGGACGGAAGGGGAGACCCATGCGGTTCCGTGACCGTGGGGAGGCCGGACAGGAGCTGGCGGAGCAGCTGCGCGTCCGCCAGGAGAAGGGCCTCCTCGCCCATCCCGTGGTGCTCGCGCTGCCCCGGGGCGGTGTCGCCGTCGCCCGGGAGATCGCCCGCGTGCTCCAGGCACCGCTGGACGTGCTCGTCGTCCGCAAGATCGGGGCCCCGTTCCACGAGGAGTTCGGCGTCGGCGCGCTCGCGGGCGACGACCCGCCGCTCTTCGACGAGGCGACGCTGTACCGGCTGGGACTGACCGAGGCCGATCTGGCGCCGGTGGTGGAGCGGGAACGCAAGGAGCTGCGGCGGCGCGAGGAACGCTATCGGCAGGGCCGGCCGGCGCCGCGGCTGGGCGGGCGCACCGCCGTGGTCGTGGACGACGGCGTCGCCACCGGCTCGACCGCACGCGTGGCCCTGCGCGCCGTACGCGGCCGGCAGCCCGAGCGTCTGGTCCTGGCCGTTCCGGTCTGCGCACCGGAGGCGGCCGGGGAACTGCGCCGCGAGGTCGACGACTTCGTCTGTCTGCACGAGCCGAGGCTGTTCAGTGCGGTCGGGGAGTGGTACGAGGATTTCGGCCAGCTCTCCGACGCGGATGTGCTGGAGGCGCTGCGGGAGGGATGAGAGCCCGCCGAGGTGGTGACGTGCCCGCCGTTCAGGCACCGCCGGCGGAGGCCGGCTTCGCCAGGGTGAGCGTGCCGTCCGCGGTGAGGGCGAGCCGGGTGCCGTAGGCGATGCGGTCGAGGGTGGCGTGCAGCCAGGCGCGGTCCTCGGGCGGGGCCGGTTCCAGCCGCATCCGGCGGGCGAGCAGGGGCAGCATCCGCAGGTCGGTGAGCTCGCCGGTGTCCGCCGCCAGCGTCACCAGATGGGCGAGCCGCAGATCGTCGCGGTACTCCTCGTAGCCCGGGATGCCCTCGTAGTCGTCGATGAAGTCGCCGCAGCCGTGCAGGATCAGCCGGTCGCGGTAGAGCTCGACGGGACGGGGGTGGTGCGAGGAGTGGCCGTGGACGAGGTCGGCCCCGCCGTCCACCAGGGCGTGCGCGAAGCGCCGCTGGTCGCGCGGGACGGCATGGCCCCAGTTGGAGCCCCAGTGCACGGACACCACCACGAGGTCGCCGGGCCGCTTCACCTGCCGAATGTGCCGTACCGCCGCCGCGGCCGTGGCGGGGGACAGTTCGGGCGCGTAGGCGACGCCGGGGAGGTCCGCCGTCGACGCCCAGCCCGGCGGGATGCCGCTGTTGCGGAAACCCAGGGCGAAGACCAGCACGCGGCCACCGTGGGGGAGCGGCAGCGCGGCCGGCGCGTACGCCTCCTCGGCGCTGCGCCCGGCGCCCGCCGTACGCAGCCCGGCGGCGTGCAGGACGTCGAGCGTCTCCTCCAGGCCCGCCCGCCCGAAGTCCCGCACATGGTTGTTGGCGAGGACGCAGACGTCGGGCCGGGCCACGGTGAGGGCGGGCAGGTTGGCCGGAGCCATGCGGTAGTGGACCGCCTTGCCGGGCTCGAACGCCGCACTGCGCGTGACGGACGTCTCGAGGTTCACGATCCGGACGTCCGGCGCGTTCGCCTCCAGCAGCCGCAAGGCCTCTCCCCACGGCCACGACGGGTCCACCGGCGCCGGGATCGGGCCGCTCACCGCCTCCGCCATGCTCACGTAGGAGCGGGCGTCGGTGACGTACCCCTCTCGCAGCGCGGGGTCGCCGGGCCGGGCCAGGATCTGGTCGACGCCGCGTCCGAGCATCACGTCACCGCAGACGAACAGCGTCACCGTGCCGCCGCTCATGTCTCAACCGTACGAAATCGTCGGAGGAGACCGTGGCTCTCGCCGGTCCGGGCGGCCTTCCGCGCACCCTTTACCCGGGTCTCCGGCCGATCCTCCGCCCGGCGGGTGGGCCACCGTGCCGCCGCGCGACCGGGCGGGTGATAGCGAACGCCCTGCGCGGGTACCCCGCACCTGCGACGCCGGGCGAGGCGCGGGAGGCCGCCATGGAACTGGTCGAGGAGAGCCCCCACCGCTTCCGTATCGACCCGCACGGGCCCATGCGGGTGCCGGGCGTGGTCTTCGCGTCCCGGACGCTGCTGCGGGACGCCGAGCAGGCCCTGGAGCAGGTGGCCGACGTCGCCACGCTCCCGGGGATCGTGGGGGCGTCGTACGCCATGCCCGACATCCACTGGGGCTACGGCTTCCCCATCGGCGGCGTCGCCGCGACCGACGTGGCGGACGGCGGGGTCGTCTCGCCGGGCGGGGTCGGCTTCGACATCTCCTGCGGGGTACGGCTGCTGGCCGCCGACACCGACCACGAGGGGCTGGCGCCGGCGCTGCCCGTCGTGATGGACGGCCTGGACCGGGCCGTGCCGCGCGGCGCCGGCCCCGGCGGGGTGTGGCACCTGACCGGCCGCGGGCAGCTGGAGCGGATCCTGCGCGGCGGCTCCCGGTACGCGGTGGGGGAGGGGCACGGCGAGGAGCGCGACCTGACCCGCTGCGAGGACGGTGGGTCGGTCGCCGACGCCGACGTGGACCAGGTCGGCGCACGGGCCCGGGAGCGCGGCCTCGGCCAGGTCGGCAGCCTGGGCTCGGCCAACCACTTCCTCGAGGTGCAGCGCGTGGAGGAGGTGTACGACGCGGTGGCCGCCGACGCGTTCGGGCTCGCGGCCGGCCAGGTGTGCGTGATGATCCACTGCGGCTCCCGTGGCCTCGGGCACCAGATCTGCACCGATCACGTCCGGGCGATGGACGCCGCGATGGCGCGGTACGGCATCGAGGTCCCCGACCGTCAGCTGGCCTGTACGCCGGTCCGGTCGCCGGAGGGGCGCAGGTATCTGGGCGCGATGGCCGCCGCCGCCAACTACGGCCGCGCCAATCGGCAGTTGCTCTCCGACGCCGCCCGCCAGGTGTTCCGCCGCGCCGCGCGCACCCGCCTTTCGCTGGTGTACGACGTCTCCCACAACCTCGCCAAGATCGAGACCCACACCGTGGCCGGAACTCCCCGCGAGCTGTGCGTCCACCGCAAGGGCGCGACCCGCGCCTTCCCGCCCGGCCATCCGGAGCTGCCCGAGGATCTGCGCGAGGTCGGTCAGCCGGTGCTGATCCCGGGGACGATGGGCACCGCCTCCTACGTCCTGGCCGGCGTGCCCGGCGGTGACGCCTTCTTCTCCACCTGTCACGGCGCGGGCCGCGTCATGAGCCGTCACCGGGCCGCCCGCACGGTGGGCGGCCGGGAACTGCGCGCCCGCCTGGAGTCGGCCGGCATCGCGGTACGCCCACGCTCACTGCGCGGCCTGGCGGAGGAGACCCCCGACGCGTACAAGGACGTGAGCGAGGTGGTGGCCGTGAGCGAGGGTGCCGGACTGTGCCGTACGGTGGCGCGGCTGGTGCCGCTGGGCGTGGTGAAGGGCTGAGGCCCACCGCGGCTTGCCGCGCGAAAGCGCTCGTTCGGAGCCCACCGCCCGCAAGCGGCTTGCCCGTTCGGTACGCGTACGGCCTGGTGGCGTCACACGTCCACGGTCACCGCGCACGACCACCCGTACGGGCCCGGGCCGATGTGCAGGCCGTGCCAGGACACGCCCTTCGGGGTGGCGCCGGTGACCTCCACGTCGGACAGTTCGGCGAGGGCGAGCCGCACGTCCAGGTCGCCGTCCGCGTCCTCGGCCTCCAGGTCGACGGGTACCCGGCCGTCCACGTCGAGGCGGTAGACGACCTCGTCGAGCAGTGCGGTCAGCAGGTCCTCGTCGCTGTCCTCGGCGAGCTGCACCCGCTCCACGCGGGTGGGCCGCACCGCCTCCACATCGGCGAAGCACTCGACCATCCCGAGCGCGGCCTCCACCAGACACCGCTCCCGGCTCGCTCCCCATGCCTCGATCCGCACATCGGCCGTGTGCGGCACGGCCCGATGACCGCTGCCACCACTGCGCCGAGCCCGGATGTCGTCGTCCGTGTCACCGACCATCGACACCACCCGCTCCGCTCGTGCCGTCCGAGATCGGCCCTGCTTCAGGGCCCGTGCAGCCGCACACCGGGTACCCGCACCCGGCACGCCGTATCGCAGGGCAGCACTTCGGGCAGTGATGCGCGTCGGCGGTTCGCTTCCTTGACCCCGACCGTTCACGAACCTAGCCTCCGTCCGCATATGTAGATACTGTCTTCATGTGAGGACCGCCTTCATGGCCCAGCCCGTCGTCACCCGCCTGTCCGTCTATCCGGTCGCAGGCCGGGACTCGATGCTCCTCAACCTCTCCGGCGCGCACGCCCCCTGCTTCACCCGCAACGTCGTCGTCCTGGAGGACTCCGAGGGCCGCACGGGCCTGGGCGAGGTGCCCGGTGGCGAGGAGATCACCCGGACGCTGCGCGACGCCGCGCCCCTGGTCGTCGGCGCCCGCGTCGGCGACTACAAGAACGTACTGCGCACCGTCGGGGCGACCTTCGCCGACCGGGACGCGGACGGCCGTGGTGCGCAGACCTTCGACCTGCGCACCACGGTGCATGCCGTCACCGCCGTCGAGTCCGCCCTCCTCGACCTCCTCGGGCAGCACCTTCAGGTCCCGGTCGCCGCCCTGCTCGGCGAGGGACGACAACGCGACGCCGTCCGGATGCTCGGCTACCTCTTCTACGTCGGCGACCCCGACCGCACCGGCCTGGACTACGTCCGCGCACCCGAAGCGGACGCCGAGTGGTACCGGATCCGGCACGAGGAGGCGCTCACCCCGGAGGCGATCGTCCGGCAGGCCGAGGCCACCTACGACCGCTACGGCTTCCGGGACTTCAAGCTCAAGGGCGGTGTCCTGCCCGGCGCCCAGGAGGTCGAGGCGGTGCGGGCCCTGAAGGAGCGCTTCCCGGACGCGCGCATCACCCTCGACCCCAACGGCGCCTGGTCCCTGCGCGAGGCCGTCGAACTGTGCCGTCCCCTCCTCGGCACCCTCGCCTACGCCGAGGACCCCTGCGGAGCCGAGGACGGCTACTCGGGCCGGGAGATCCTCGCGGAGTTCCGCCGGGCCACCGGACTGCCCACGGCGACCAACATGATCGCCACCGACTGGCGTCAGCTGACCCACGCCCTGGCTCTCCAGTCGGTGTCCATCCCGCTGGCCGACCCGCACTTCTGGACCATGCAGGGCTCGGTACGGGTCGCGCAGCTGTGCAACGCCATGGGGCTGACCTGGGGATGCCACTCCAACAGCCACTTCGACATCTCCCTGGCGATGATGGCCCACTGCGGGGCGGCGGCACCCGGTGAGTACAACGCCCTGGACACGCACTGGATCTGGCAGGAGGGCCGGGAACGGCTCACCGTCGACCCGCCGAGGATCACCGGCGGTGAGGTCGCCGTGCCGGACACGCCCGGGCTGGGCATCGGCCTGGACATGGAGCGGCTGCTCGCGGCCCATGAGCTCTACAAGGAGAGGGCGCTGTCGGGGCGGGACGACGCCGTCGGCATGCGGTATCTGATCGAGGGCTGGACCTTCGACCCGAAGCGGCCCTGTCTGGTGCGCTGACCCCGCCGACTCGCACGAGCGCGGTTCAGAGGGCGAAGACGCGGCGGGCGTTGCCGTACAGGAAGAGCTCGCGCGTCTCCTCGTCCAGCTCCAGGGCGTCCAGCCGCTCCAGGGCCCGACCCGGCGTGATCATGGGGTAGTTGGAGCCGAACAGCACCTTGTGCCGGCCCCTGCCCCGCAGATACTCCACCAGCTCCGGCGGATAGCGGCGGACGGTGTAGGCGCTGGTGTCGATGAAGACGTTCTCGTGCTTGTCGGCGACCGCGATCATCTCCGTCGTCCACGGGTAGCCGATGTGCCCGCACACGATCGCCAGTTCGGGGAAGTCCAGCGCGACCTGGTCGACGTACGGGATGGGCCGCCCGGTCTCCGACGGGCGCAACGGGCCCGTGTGCCCGACCTGGGTGCAGAACGGCACGCCCAGGTCCACGCAGGCCGCGTACAGCGGGTAGTACAGCCGGTCGGTGGGCGGCAGCCCCCACAGCCACGGCACGATGCGCAGCGCCACGAAGCCCAACTCCTCGACGGCCCGCCGCAGTTCCCGTACCGCGTCCATGGGCCGGGCCAGATCGGCGCCCGCCACCCCGCGCAGCCGCCCGCCGGACTCCTCGACGAACGAGGCCACCTCGTCGTTGTCGATCAGCGGACCCCGCGGCCCGTACCAGGCGGACGCGAGGCCGGTCTCCACGTCCGCGGCATCGAGCGCCGCCACCGTGACCTCGACGGGCAGCGGCTTGTCGAGCCGCTCCATCCCGGTCCACCGGCGCAGCGACTCGAACATCTCATGGTTGGCGTGGCGCGGCGTGGGGTGCTGCATCCAGGCGTCGATCACAGGCATGGGTACGGCCTCTCCGGGGGGCGCGTGAACCGCCTCCGCTGAAGATCGGGGTGCGGGCGCCGCCGCTCAGGACCGGGGCAGCACCGTGACACGACGGAAGTTGCACTCGTCCCCGACCGGGCGCCCGGCAGCGGCCGGCCGGTGCTGATGGGCCTTGAGCGCGGCGCTGACCAGGCTCATCAACAGGTCGACGTCCGTGTCGCAGTCGAGATGCACGGTCACCCAGGCGGAACCCGGGACCAGCCGGATCGCGGTCGACTCCTTCAGGTCGGCGTGGAATCGCTGGATCGCCGACGCCGTCAGATGCAGGTCCACGTCACGGTCGGAATGGAAGTGCACGATCTCGCTGTGGACGGAGCGCAGTGCCCGCCCTGCGCCGCAGTTGGCCGGTCCCGAGCTGAGATCGGGCCAGACCTGGAGTTGCTCCATGGCGCGCTGGGCCAGTGTCATGCCCCCATAGTCGCCCGATCACCGCCGTGCAACCAGAGGTTGAGCGAACCGTAACCGTGGTGTGAGGTGATTCGATCACCGGCCCGCTACGCACGGTGAGGAGCAGGGCGACGCCCTCCTCCCCGGTGGGGGATCCGGGTCATCCGGGTCTCGCCGGGAAGGGGCCGTCAGCGGGTGACCGCGGCCGGTGGCGTACCCTCGTGGGCCGCCCGCAGCAGGCCGAGGACGCCGTCCGCCGTGACCGGACGCGGGTTGGCGTACGACTGGCCCGCGGTCAGTGCCGCAGCCTTCGACAAGTCGGCTTCGGCGAGGCCGAGTTCGGCGAGGGAGCGCGGGGCGCCGAGGCGTCCGGACAGGTCCCGCAGGGCCGTCGGCGCGTCGACCGCGTCCAGCGCGCGGGCCACCGCCGCGACCGCGTCCGGTGCGGCGGGCGCGTTGTGGGCCAGGACGTACGGCAGGACCACCGTGTGCGTCTCGGCGTGCGGCAGGCCGAAGGTGCCGCCCAGGACATGGCACAGCTTGTGGTGCAGGCCCATGGTCGTGGCGCCCAGACAGGACCCGCACAGCCAGGCCCCGTACAGCGCACGCCCACGTGCCCCGAGCGACGCCGGCTCCGCGGCCACCTCCGGCAGCGCCCGCGCCATCGCCCGGATGCCGTCCTCGGCCATCAGCCGGACCAGCGGCGAGGTGTCCGGGGCGTACAGCGCCTCCACGGCATGCGCGAGCGCGTTGACGCCGCTGGTCACCGAGAGCGGTACCGGCAGCGAGAGGGTCAGCTCGGGGTCGTAGACCACGCTGCGGGGCTGCACCCTCGGGTCGCGGCCGGTGCGCTTGGTGCCGTGCTCGGTCAGACCCCAGACCGGTGTCATCTCCGACCCGGAGTACGTGGACGGCACCGCGATCAACGGCAGCCCGCCGCGCAGCGCGATCGCCTTGCCCAGCCCGATCGACGAACCGCCGCCCACCGCCACGCACCCGTCGGCGCCCGCGGCGCGCGCCGCCCGGACGGCGGTGCCGGCGACCTCGGCGGGCACATGCATCCGCGCCCGGTCGTGCACCCCGACGCAAGCCGGGCCGAGCGCGTCGGCGACCGCCCGCGCGGTGTCCGCGCCCCGCGCCCCGCACACCACCAGCACCCGCCGCAGCCCGAGCCGTGCCACCTCGTCCGGCGTCGCGGACACCGCCGCGCCGGGCCGGAAGACGACCCGCACGGGCCGTGACTCGTAGGAGAAGTCGAGGACGTCGGTCACGCCGGCTCCAGCACGAGGTCGAAACGAGCGTGCCGGAAGGGATTCGCCACCCCGAACTCCCTTGCCGACTCAGGGTCGTCGACCGGCGCGAAGTCCGCGATCAGGCCCGGCTTGACGGCGAACACCGCGTCCGAGTCCAGGTACTCGCTGCCCGCCACGAAGATGTGCGTGGTCACCGGGATGTGGCCCGCGGCCGAGGCGATGAAGTGGATGTGCGCCGGCCGGTAGGGGTGCCGGCCGGTGGCCCGCAGCAGCCCGCCGACCGGCCCGTCCGTCGGGATGGGGTACGGGCTCGGCACACACGTACAAAACCAGAACCGCCCGTCGCCGTCCGCCGTGAACAGGCCACGTCCGTTGCCGGGGGGCTGTACGCCGGGCTGCTGCACGTCGTAGAAGCCGTGCCCGTCGGCCTGCCACACGTCGACCGTCGCGCCGGGCAGCGCTCCGCCGTCCCGGGACAGCACGCGTCCGCTCACCACGCAGGGCTCGCCGCCGCCCACCAGGTCGATGTCCGCGCCGAGTTCACGCCCCGGCGACTCGGTCATGTGGAACGGCCCCAGAACCGTCGACTCGGTGGCTCCTGGGCCGTGCCGGTCGTTGATCATCTCCAGCAGCATCGACAGACCGAGCACGTCCGAGAGCATGATGAACTCCTGCCGGGTGTCCGTGCAGGCCTTCCCCGTCACCGTCAGGAACGCGATCGCCCGCTCCCACTCCCGCTGCGTCAGCCGCGTCTCCCGCGCGAAGGCGTGCAGATGCCGGACGAGCCCGGTCAGCAACTCCCGCAGCCGCGGATCGTCCGCGCCCCGCAGACTGTCGACGACCTCGTCGGTGACCGTCCTGTCGCCTGTCCCGTCGCCCTTCCCGCCGCCCGTCATGTCGGCTCCTTCCCCGGCTCCGGCATCCTTCCCTGCCGCATCCGCGCTCATCTCAACCGTGCCCGAGAATCGGCGGCGGCGCCCCCGCGAGTGCCCGGCACGGAGGGCGGGGTGGCCGGGTGGTGCGCCGTGCGGGAGCCTCGCCGTGGCACCGGGGGAAGCACCGGGCTCGTTCAGGACATGACGCCGCCGCGGCGGCACCGAGGTGCGCGCCGCGGCGGCGTCGGGGTCACCGGGGCCTGTCGCGAGCCGCGCGGCGGCCAGGGCCGGGGCGCTGTCGAGACGTCACGGCCCTGACCCGCCTCAGCGTGCCCCGGTCCAGTTGTGCGCCACGTCGATCACGACCCGGTCCGCGGTCACCGCCACCCGGAACGGCAGCCGCGCGCGGACGCCGAGCCCGATCTGCGTGTCCCCTTCGAAGCTGCCGGCGAACCGGGCGTCCCGGAACGTGCGGTACCCCGTGAGGTTCACGTCCTTGAGGCGCTGACCGGCCACCACGGGATACGTGGGCTTGCCGGTGTCGGGGTCGTAGGCCGGGGCGGTCACCCGTACCTCGAGCACGGCTCCGCCGCCGACCGCGATGTGGTTGCCCGAACCGTCCTGGTGGAGACGGTTGACGTACCGCACCGAATAGCCGAGGTCGCGGGTGCCCGCGCCGGGGACGTCGACGACCATGCGGTCGAAGCAGGCGTGCCTGCCGGTCCTGACGTTCGTGACCGACTCCGTCGTGGCGGCGGAGCGGGCCTTGTCCAGACTGCCCCAGCCGGTGGGGCAGGCCGTGGCCTTGGTGGTGGTGGTCGCGGTGGCCTCGGCCGGGACCGCCGCCACGCCCAAGGCGGCGGCCATGAGCGCGACTGTCGTCGCCCATGCGGTTTTGTTTCGTCCCATTTCATCCCCCGGAGGGTGGTGTGTCTGATGTTAGGGGAGACATTCGGCGCGGCGGAATGGTTGCACCGTCGTGGAGTTCGCCGGTCCGCTCTTTACAACGATCGGGACAACGATCGGGACACCGATCGGGAACCGGCGCGGAACACGGGACGTTCCACGAAGGACGGCTGCGAGCGGCGGGGCCGTACGGCGTACGTACCGGGGGCGATGTGACGCGTTTGATCGTCGTGGGCGGCGGGATCGCCGGTGCCGGGGCGGCTCTCGCCCTGCACAAGGCCGGATTCGACGTCGTGGTCCACGAGGCGCATCCCGACTCCGCCGAGGACATCGGCGCGTTCCTGACCCTCGCGAGCAACGGCATGCGCGCCCTGGCGCAGCTCGACGCCTCGCCCGCGGTCACCGCGACCGGCTTTCCGCTCACCTCGATGCGGCTCCTCGACGACGCGGGCGCCGAGACGGCCCGGGTGCCGCTCGGCGAGGCGGGCACCGCGCACCTTCGCTACCGATGCCTGCGGCGCGGTGACCTCAACGCCGCGTTACAGACCGAAGTCACCCGCCGGGGCATCGAGATCCGGCACGGCGCGCGCCTGGTCTCGGTGGAGGACGGCCAGGACACCGTCACCGCCCGCTTCGCCGACGGCACTTCGGCCACCGGCGATCTGCTCATCGGCGCCGACGGCCTGAGCTCCACCGTCCGCCGGCACATCGCCCCGAAGGCCCGCTCCGAATACGCCGGTCAGTACGTCTTCTACGGCTACACCGACACCGCACCCCCGTCCGGTGCGGGCGAGACCATCACCATGGTGCGCGGCAGCTGCGTCGCCTTCGGGTACACGGAGTCGCCCGAGGGGGAGACCTACTGGTTCGCCCGGGTGTCCGGCGAGCCGCTCACCGCGGACACCCTCGCCCACGGCACACCCGCCCGGTGGCGTGAGCTGCTGCTGCCCCTGCTGCGCAAGGACACCACCCCCGCGGCCGACCTGGTCGCGGCCACCGACCGGCTCATGGTCACCAACGCCACCGAACTGCCCACCGGGACACCCTGGCGCGGCGGCCGGTCCCTGCTGGTCGGCGACGCGGCCCATGCCGCGTCCCCCGCCACCGGGCAGGGCGCCTCCATGGCGCTGGAGGACGCCGTCGTCCTCGCCAAGTCCCTGCGGGACGCACCGGACACCGATGCCGCGCTCCGCCTCTACGAGCGCCTGCGCCGCCCCCGCACGGAGCACAACATCACCGTCAGCGGCAACATCTCCCGCGGCACCCACATCCCGTCGCGCCCCGGCCCCCGGGGCGCGGGGGCGGACCGGGCGGGCGAGGAGGAGCTCGTACGGCAGCTGGAGTGGAACACGGACCTCCTCGGCACCGGCACGACGACATAGACCGATGGTGCGGCCGACCGGCGCAACCCCGAGGCTCACCGGGCCCTCCTACAGGTCGAACCATCCCGGGTTCGCGGAGAGGAGCGTGTGGTGGCCCGTCAGTTGTCCCGTCGACAGTTCGTGGTCTACTCGCTCGCCGCGACCACCCTGACCGTGGCGGCCCCCCTCGGCTGCGACGGCTCGACCGCCGAAGGCGCCGAGGAAGCCGCGCAGGCCGGCCGCGGCGCGGCGGACGTCGTGGCCGTCGGCACCGACGAGGAGATGCTCGTCCTGGAGGTGACCCCCGCCAATCGGGTCGTGGTGCGGCTGCCGCGCGTCGAGGTCGGCCAGGGGATCACCACGGCCGTTGCCATGTTGATCGCCGAGGAGCTGGACGCCCGGCTCGCCGACGTCGACATCCCGCTCGCCGACGCCCGGGCCAAGGGCAACCAGTTCACCGGCGGCTCGAGTTCGGTCAGTTCGCTCTACGGCCCGGCCCGGCACCTGGCCGCCACCGCCCGCGCCAGACTGGTCACGGCGGCGGCCCGGCGCTGGCACGTCCCCGCGCGCACCCTGCGCACCCGGGGCACCAGGGTCTTCGCACCGGACGGACGCACCGCCACCTTCGGCTCGCTGAGCCGCAGCGCCGCCCGGATCACCCGCCCGGCCGTGCCGGCCGACCCCAAGCCGGCCTCCCGGCACCGGCTGATCGGACGGCCCACGAACCGTATCGACGCCCGCGACATCGTCACCGGCAAGGCCCGATACACCGCAGACCTCGCGGCGGCCGGAGCGAAACCGACGGTGGTGGCCCGGCCGCCGACGCTCGGCGGCAAGGTCCTCTCCGTCGACTCCCGGGCCGCCCGAGCCCTGCCCGGTGTCCATGCCGTCGTGCAGATCGCCGGCGGCGTCGCCGTGGTCGCGGAGACCTTCCACCACGCCTTCCAGGCGCGCGACGCGCTGCGAATCAAGTGGGCGCCGGGTCCCCTGGCCGGTGTCTCCGACGCCAGGATCCGCACCCGACTGCGTGCCGCGGTCCCGAAGCTGGGCGCCCCGCCGCGTGGATCGGCGCAGACCGAGGCCGAGTTCGAGTTCGCCTTCGTCAGTCACGCGCCGATGGAGGTGCTCACCGCGGTGGCGGACGTACGCGCCGCGCGGGCCGAGATCTGGTTCTCCTCCCAGACACCGCAGTCCGCGCGGGAGGAGATCGCCTCCGCGGTCGGCCTGCCGGTGGCGAAGGTCCGGGTCCATGTGGTCCGCGGCGGCGGCTCGTTCGGGCGCCGCCTGAACTACGACGCCGCGATCGAGGCGGCCCAGATCTCCAAGAAGGCGCGCCGGCCGGTGAAGCTGATGTGGAGCAGGGCCGACGACATCCGGCACGGCAGAATGCGCCCGGCCTCCCACCATCACATCCGCGCCAGCCACGACCGGAGCCGTGTGGTGGCCTTCGCCCACGCGACGGCCTCGGTCAGCGAGTCCTACGGAAAGCAGGGCATGTCCACGCAGGGCATGTCCGCTCAGGGCGGCATGCGTTCCGCCGTACGCGCCGCTCCCGCCGGGGCACCGCTGCCCAGCGACAGCGGCCTCTACAACTTCGGCCCGCTCTCCGGCGATTCGGGCTCGGTCGAACTCGCGATCCCGCTCGGCGCCTGGCGCTCGGTGGACTCCGGCACCGTGCGCACCGCCGAGGAGATCATGGTCGACGAGATCGCCCGCAGCCTCGGCAAGGACCCGGTCGCCTTCCGCCGTACGACCCTGCGGAGCAAGCGGGTCAAGGCGGTGCTGGACAAGGTCGCGAAGGCAGGGGAATGGGGCCGGCCCCTGCCCAGGGGCCACGCCCAGGGCGTCGCGCTCCACGAGGAGTACGGCTCCTGCGTGGCCTGTCTCGTCGAGATCGACGCCGCCGACCCGAAGAAACCGCGGGTGACCAAGGTGGTGATGGCGGCCGACGTAGGAACGGCCGTCAACCCCCGTGGCCTTCAGGCCCAGCTCATGGGGACCGCCGTCGACGGCATCTCCACCGTGCTGAGCGCCGGTCTGCACATCGACCGGGGCGCCGTCCGTGAAAGCAGCTTCGCCGACTTCCACTACGCCCGCCAGCGCCATGCCCCGCGTCACTTCGAGGCGCACATCATGCCCTCCCGGCGCGCGCCGGGCGGCGCCGGTGAACTCGGCGTCCCGGCCGCGGCCGGCGCGGTCGCCAACGCCTACGCCCGGGCGACCGGCACCGAGCCGCGCCGCTTCCCCCTGAACTTCTGAGACCCCTTCGAGAAGGTACCGATGCCGTCCTACTCCTTCACCCTCAACGGCGAGCGGGTCACCGTAGAGGCACCCGCGGACATGCCCCTGCTGTGGGTGCTGCGCGACCTGCTGAACGTCACCGGCCCCAAGTACGGCTGCGGCGTCGGCGCCTGCCGCGCCTGCACCAGCCATCTCGACGGCGCCGAGATACAGCCCTGCGTCGTCCCGGTCGCCGACTGCTCCGGCCGCAAGGTCACCACCATCGAGGGCCTCGCCGGCGACGACCGGGTGCACCCGGTGCAACAGGCCTGGCTGGCCTGCGACGTCGCCCAGTGCGGCTTCTGCCAGCCCGGCCAGATCATGGCCGCCGCCGCCCTCCTGAACAAGACGTCCGATCCGACGGACGCCGACATCGACCGGATCGAGAACGTCTGCCGCTGCGGCACCTACTCCCGGATCCGCGAAGCGATCAAGAAGGCCGCCGCCGGCAGTCGATGAGGTGCCTGCGCCGCGGTGAGGGGCGCGCCGTACATTGAGGTCCGTGCACCACAGCTTCGAGGGCCCGGGCGCCACCGCGACGCGCTTCACCGGGCTGGCGGTCACCGGCGAACGCCGGCTCTCCGGCACGCTCACCGAGGTCACCCTCGACGGCGGCCGGACGGCCATGGTCAAGCGCGGTGACGGCGAACGCGCCGTCCGGGCCGAGGCGGCCGGGCTGCGCTGGCTGGCCGACACCGGCACGGTCCGCGTCCCCGCCGTGCACGGCCACGACGAGCGGTGGCTGGTCACCGAGCTGGTGCCGACCGGCCGTCCGAGCCCTGGGGCGGCGGAGCGGTTCGGCCGCGAGCTGGCCGCCCTGCACGCCGCCGGCGCACCCGCGTTCGGCGCCGCACCCCCCGGCGGCCCCGAGGACGCGTACATCGGGCTCGCCCCCATGCGCAACGTCCCCGGCTCCGACTGGCCCGGCTGGTACGCCGAGCACCGGGTGCTGCCGTATCTGCGGCGCGCGGTCGACGACGGCACGATCCACGGCTCTCAGGCGCCCGTCATCGAACGGGTCTGCGAGCGCCTGCCCGAACTGGCGGGCCCCGCCGAGCCGCCCGCCCGGCTCCACGGCGACCTGTGGAACGGCAACGTCCTGTGGGGCGCCGACGGGCACGCCCACCTGATCGACCCGGCCGCGCACGGCGGCCACCGCGAGACCGACCTGGCGATGCTCCACCTCTTCGGCTGCCCCCACCTGGACCGGGTCCTGGACGCCTACCGGGAGACGGCACCCCTGGCCGACGGCTGGCGTGACCGCGTCCCGCTGCACCAGCTCTTCCCCCTCCTGGTGCACACCGTCCTCTTCGGCCGCGGCTACGCGGAGCAGGCCCTCTCGGCGGCGAGGGCGGCCCTCGCCTGAGCGAACGAGGACGACCGGACGTCAGACGACCCCGTCGCCCCGCAGCGCCTCGATCTCGGCGGGCGTGCACCCGAGTTCGGCGAGGATCGCCTCGGTGTGCTCGCCCGGTGCCGGCACCGGATCCATGCGCGCGGGCAGCCCGGCGAGGTCGGCCGGCGGGATCAGGGCCTCGACCTTGGCACCGCCGGGCACGGCGACCTCCTGCCAGCGGCCCCGCGCCGCCAGGACGGGATGGTCCAGGAACGCGGCGACGTCGTTCACCCCGGCGCAGGCGATCCGGATGGACTCCAGCTCCTTCAGCAACTCCGCGGCGTCGGACCGGGCGCACCGCTCGGCGACGACGGCGTTGAGTTCGTCGCGGTGGGCGACGCGGGCCGAGCTCGTGGCGAAACGCGGATCGTCGGTGAGCTCGGGCCGGCCCAGGAACCGTGCGCACAGGGCGGCCCACTCACGCTCGTTCTGGATGGAGAACAGCACCTCCTTGCCGTCGGCCGCCCGGAAGGCGCCGTACGGGGCGATGGTGGCGTGCTGGGTGCCCAGCCGCGGGGGCTGGCTGCCGCCGTACCGGGTGTAGTAGGCGGGCTGGCCCATCCACTCCGCCAGCGCCTCGAACAGCGACACCTCCACCGGGTGGGTCCGGCCGGTGGTGGCCCGGGTGTACAGGGCGGTGAGGATGCCGCTGTACGCGTACATCCCGGCGGCGATGTCGGCGACGGAGATGCCCACCCTGGCGGTCTCCTCGGGCGTGCCGTTCAGCGACACCAGTCCGGTCTGGCACTGCACCAGCAGGTCGTACGCCTTGCGGTCGGCCCACGGCCCGGACGTGCCGTACCCGGAGATCGTGCACGGGATCAGCCGCGGGCACCGCTCGGCCAGCGCCTCGGCGCCCAGGCCGAGGCGGTCGGCCGCACCCGGCGCCAGGTTCTGCACGAACACGTCGGCGCCGTCGAGGAGCCGGTCGAGGATCTCGCGGCCCCGGGGGTCCTTGAAGTCCAGCGTGACCGCTTCCTTGGAGCGGTTCAGCCAGACGAAATAACTGGAGGTGCCGTGCACCGTCGTGTCGTACCGGCGTGCGAAGTCCCCGCCGCCGGGCCGCTCCACCTTGATCACGCGCGCACCCAGATCGGCGAGCTGGCGAGTGGCGTAGGGGGCGGCCACGGCCTGCTCGAGGCTGACCACCGTGATGCCGGACAGGGGAAGCTGCGACGCGATCATACGGCCCAGTTGTACGACCCCGCCCGACCGCTGTCAATGGCCGTCTCAGCCCTCTTGACCTGCACCTTTCGCCGAACGATGAGGGCTGGACCCTGAGCTGTCCGGGCCGGTACCGGTACTCCCCGCCGCCCCCGTCGTCCCCTGCGCCCGCCCCGGCAGCCACAGCGTCGCCGCCGACAGCAGCGCCAGCCCCGCCGAACCCACCAGCACCGGCACCATGCCCAGCCACGCGGCCAGCGCACCGCCGCCCAGCGCCCCGACCGGCACCGTCACCAGCAACGCGGCCTGCACGAATCCGGCAACGCGCCCCTGGAGGTCCGGCGGGGTCACCAGCTGCTGCGTGGTCGTCATGGAGATCGCCCACACGGTGGCGGCGATGCCGTAGACCACCTGATACGCGAGCAGCAGCGCGAACGCCCGTCCCAGCGAGGCGGCCGGGATCAGGAAGAGCGCCACGCCCGCCGCGGGGGCGCACAGCCGGGTCGCCGCCCACAGCCCCGCCGACCGGGCGAACCGGCCCGCGACGAGCGCGCCGGCCATCGTGGCCGCGCTGTACACGGCGTACAAGGCGCCCAGCTGCCAGGCGGGCAGCGACAGGTCGTCGGTCGCGTAGAGCACGAAGAGCGCGGTGGGCACACCGCTGCCCAGGTTGAGCCCGGCGGCCGACAGGACCATCCGCCGCAGCTGCCATTCGCCCCGGACGACTTCGAAGCCCGTCCGCAGCGCGGCGAGCGGCGCCTGTCGGCCCTCGGCGCCGGCCGGCGAGTCGAGGAACGCGGGCAGCGCGAACAGCAGGAGGGCCTCCACGGCATAGGCCACGCCGCCCGCCAGCAGCGCGGGACCGGCACCGAGCAGCCCGACGAGGACGCCGCCCAGAGCGGGGCCGCCCACCTGGCCGGTCGTGCGGGCCGCTGTCAGTGCCGAGTTCGCGCCGAGCAGCTGCTCCGACGCCACGACCCGGGGCAGCGCCGCCTGGAGGGCGACCGACAGGGTGAAGGTGAGGGTGCCCGACAGGACGGCCACCGCGTAGAGGTGGAGCAGGCCGACGTGGCCGAGGGCGTCCGCGAACGGGACCGAGCCGATGACGACCGCCTGGAGCGCGGTGGCCGTGACCAGCAGCCGACGCAGCGGCATCCGGTCCACGAGCAACCCGGCGAGCGGGCTCAGCAGGGCGCCGGGCAGATACGTCAGGGCGAGCAGCGCAGCCGCCCCGAACGGCCCGGCGTCCAGGCCGGTCACCGCCAGCAGGGCCAGCGCGAGGGTGGTCGTCTGACGGCCGACCGACCCGGCGATCTGCTCGCCGCACAGCAGCAGGAAGGGACGGTGCCGGCGCAGCGGCCGGTCGGCGGGGGCCGCCCCCAACGCTCAGATTCCCGTGGCGGGGACGGGCCAGCGCCGGATGCGGGGCGGCAGCGCGACCACCCATCCGTCCGTGACCAGCGCGAGCCGTTCGGCGGCCAGCAGCCCGACTGCCTCGCGGTGCGCGGCGCTCAGCTCACCGAGCCGGGCGGGCTCCAGCACCGTTTCGAACGCGGAGAGCAGATCGGGGTGGTCGAGGGTGTAGCGGGCCGAGGCGGCCCGGTCCCTGCGGTCCATGACCGTGACGAAGTCGGGCCCGCGCCGGTGGTAGAGCATCCCGTAGGCATACCCGGCCCGCCAGCTCCTCGACTCCGCCGTCTCGCCGGGAGTTTCGGCCGGCGGCGGCAGATGGCGCAGCACACTCATGTCGTACGTCGCCGCCTCGTACGACAGCCGCCACCGCACCCGCAGTCCCGCGCTCTGGCACTCCCGCAGGAACCGCACCGCCAGCACGCTCTCGTGACCGCCCGCCCCGAGCCGCAGCGGCTCGGTCACCTCCACCAGGCGGCCGCGGAGGCGATGGGCGACGTCGGCCGGCAGCCCGGTCGTCATCCGCGCACCGCGCCGGTGGCCAGGGCCGGGTCCGTGAGGCACTCGTGCTTGCCCGCCGGGAGGTCCCGGGTGGGCAGCCAGACGTACGTGGAGCCGTCCTGGAACACCAGCCCCAGGGACCGCACGCGGGTGAGCCATTCGCGCAGTTCCCGCGCCGGGGCCGGGTGTCCGTCGTCGGCCAGCAGCCGGTGCAGGGCCGCCTCGGTGCGCCCGTCCTCCAGCCGCCGCAGCGCCACCGCCTGCCAGCCGGTGAAGCGATGGGTGCGCCGCGGCAGACCGCTGCGCCGGTCGCGTACGACCACGCCGTCGTCGTCCTCCGCCATCAGCAGCGACGAATTCGGATAGCCGACGATCCAGTCCTCGACGGCCTTGCGCAGCGCTTCCTCCGGCTCACCGGCGATGCCCGCGTCCGGGGTGTCGAAGAGGTAGACCAGATCGGCCAGTTCACGCTCGGGCAGGTCGTACACATGCTGGTACATCTCGGCCGGCCGACGCTCGGGGAAGCCGAGACCGGGGTCGGTGAAATGCGGGCTGAAGCGTTCGAGCTGGATGCGGTGGGCGCCGCTGGGCGGCTGGAGGTGGACGAGCGCGGGGAGTTGGGCGACGACCGGCGCGTAGTCGGCGGCGGTCTCGCCCGGGAAGCCGTACAGCAGGTTCCAGGAGCAGGTCAGCGAGTGATTCTCGCATTCGCGCAGCGTACGGACGTTTCGGGCGCCGGTGACCCCCTTGTCCATGAGGTCCAGGACCCTGCTGCCGAGGCTCTCGATGCCGGGCTGGATGTGCACCGCGCCCGCCCTGCCGAGGAGTTGCAGCTGTGCGGGAGTGAGATTGGACTTGACCTCGTAGTGCAGCCGCAGGTCCCAGCCGCTGTCGGCGGCCTGCGGGAGGAAGTCCCGGAAGTACGCCATGTCGATGATGTTGTCGACGGTGACGACGTCCAGGATGCGATGCCGTCGCACCAGCCGCTCGACCTCGCTCCACAGCCGTGGACCGGGTTTGGCGCGGAACGCCATCGAGGAGCCGTTCAGCCCGCAGAAGGTGCAGTGGTGCTTCTCGCCCCACCAGCAGCCCCGCGCGCCTTCGACGACCAGCTTCGGATGCACGTACTCCGCCACGGGGGACGCGTCCAGCGCTGCCTGCCACTGGTCGTAGTCGGGGGAGGGGATGTCGGTCGGGGCCACGGTCCGCCGGGTCTCGAGGTTGGCCCGGGACAGCTCGCCGTCCCACCAGCACAGACCGGGGACGTCCTCGGGTGGTGTGCCCGCGTCGAGGTGGCGCAGGAGGGCGGGGAAGGCGTACTCGCCCTCGCCGCGTACGACGTGGTCGACGAAGCGGTGGTTGCGGTGCAGGGCGTGCCCCATCGGGCCGTCGCAGTTGCTGCCGCCGAAGACCACGGTCAGCCGTGCGTTACGGCGTTTGAGTTCCGCGGCGAGGGCGAGCGAGGGCACGTTCTGCATGAACGTCGTGGTGAACCCGACGACGTCCGGCTGCCCGGCGAGTACCTCTGTCGCGCACTCGGCGATGAACGCGGCGGCGTGCGCCCGCATCGCGAACGCGGTGTCGACGTGCAGCCCGTGCCGTTGTGCGTAGGCGCGCAGTCGGGCGGCGCCCCAGTCGGGGTCGTCGTACAGCGCGCCCGAGAACACCCAGTCGCCCAGGCCGTGGAAGATCGAGTCGCTGCCGACCGACACATAGTCGCCGGGGCGCAGCGCGCCGCCGGAGCGCTCCAACAGGAACTCCGCCCAGCGCAGCGAGCCGTGCAGTTCACGCACCTCGTCGTCGGGACGGGCCTGCCGCACCAGCCGGTGCAGCAGGCCCACCTGGAGCGACGGGAGGTCGATCGGATGCCAGGGCATGGTCACCAGGTGGATGCGCATGCCGGGGCGGCTCGTCAACGCGAGGGCCGCTTCTCCACGATGCGCGGCGTGCGGTGGGTGCTCTCCTCCTCGCGCACCACGACCTTCTTGATCTCCATACCTTCCCCCCGAGTGGTCTCAAGTCCTCTGTTTTCGCACAAGATTGCTCACGATATGAAGCGATCGATCTGTGACACAAGAAGTCTTTGAGACAGCGCCCGCTGATGCACCGGCCTGCGCACCGGTTTGGCGCACCGGCCGCTCCGAGAGAAGCGGAAGGGACCGGGTCAAGCGGGTACGCGGAGCGTCTCCACCGCCTTGACGAGCGGGGCGAGTTCGGGGTTGGCGGCGGCTTCGTCGAGGGCCTGGCGCAGGGCGGTGTCGTTGGTGGGGCGTGCTTGGCTCAGCAGGGTGAGGCCCGCGTCGGTGACATCGGTGTAGATGCCGCGGCGGTCGGTGGGGCAGAGGTAGCGGGAGAGCAGGCCGCGGTCCTCGAGGCGGGTGACGAGGCGGGTGGTGGCGCTCTGGCTGAGCACCACGGCGTCGGCGACCTGCTTCATCTGGAGGTGGCCGCCTTCACCGTTGTGCTGGCGGCTGAGGACGTCGAGCAGGGAGTACTCGCGCACGCTGAGGTCGTGCCGGCTCTGCAGGGCGCGCTCGATGTGGGCCTCGATCCTGCCGTGCAGCAAGGAGAGGGCGCACCAGCTCTGGGCGAGCGCGGTCAGCGCGGGGTCTGTGGCGGTCATGGCGCCGGAGTCCTCCCGTCCCGGGGTGAGTGACGTCCAGGATAGGGCATCCGCGAAATTTCCGGCGATCGCACGTATCGCGCGTGTGCAAGCAAATGGGTCGGCGGCCGAGCCCGCCAGACGAACTCAGCGCGCGAACGCCGAGCTCGGCCGGGCCTGCGCGGGCCGGCTGCGGGAGACGATGCGCATCCCGCGGTCGTCGACGACCCGAACCTGCAACGAGCCGCATCCGCACCGCGTCCACACCGTGCGGCCCGCCGCCGTGCCGTGCCGGGACACCACCTGGAAGGGCTCGGCGCTGTCGGGCCATCCGCAGTGCGGGCAGACGGTACCGGTCGTGCTGGTCATGGTGACTCCTCGCGCTCGGTGGGTCTCATGGCTGATCGTTCGTCGCGACACCATCCAGGGTGCGATGCGGTTCCATGTACGTCCAGGTTGACTTTATGGACATCACCTTGAAGCCTGGCCTTCATGATTGACCTGCGCCGACTGCATGTCCTCAGGGCCGTCTCCCACTACGGCACGGTCACCGCGGCTGCCCGCGCACTGCACTTCACGCCCTCGGCCGCCTCCCAGCAGATCCGCCAACTGGCCCGCGATCTGGGCGTGGACCTGCTGGAACCGCAAGGTCGCGGAGTGCGTCTGACCGCGGCGGCCGAGAGTCTGCTCGCGCATGCCGACGCGATCGCGGCGCGCTGGGAGGAGGCCGAGCTCGATCTGCGCGCCGAGTACCGGGCGCCCGCCGGACAGCTGCGGGTCGGCGGGTTCCCGACGGCCGTGTCGGTGCTGCTCGCGCCCATGGCCGTACGGCTGCGCGAGCGGCACCCGCGGCTGACCGTACGGATCCAGGAGACGGCGGTGCCGGACTGCTTCGACCTGCTCTTCGAGGGGGAGGTCGAGCTGGCGGTGGTGGAGGTGAGCCCGCACAATCCGCCGCTCGGCGACCCGCGCTTCGACCAGCAGCCGCTGCTGGACGACCCGTATGACCTGGTCGTCCCCGACGACCATCCGCTGGCCGGACGTGAGTGCGTCGATCTGGCCGAGGCGGCGCACGAGCACTGGATCGCGCCGGTGCCCGACAGTCCGTGCCGGCCGCATGTGATGTCGGCGTGCGGGGCCGCCGGGTTCACGCCCGGCGTGGTGCATCACGCCCGGGACTGGGAGGTCACCGCCCAGCTGATCGCCCACCGGCTCGGCGTCGCCCTGATCCCGCGGCTGGCCCAGCTCACCGCGCACCTGCCGATCAGCCGCGTCCGCTGCACCGGCGACCCGCACCGCAAACTGCTGACCTGCACCCGCCGGGGCTGCCGGGAGCGCCCGGCGGTGGCGGCGGCACTGGCGGAACTGCGCGAGCTGGCGCCGACGGCGGTGGCGTGAGGGGTCGGCGGTATCGAGGCGGGAGGCTCAGCCCGCTGCGGTGGCCGCGACGCGTCCTGGCGACGGCGGATACGGCGAGGGACCGGAGGTGTGGCTCCGGCCCCTTCGAGGTGCTGCCGTTCCGAGTGCCGCCGTGCGGTCAGGCTGCGGCCGTCCGGTCGGCGTGACCGTGGACGCGGGCGATGACCTCGGTCAGCTGCGCGGCGACCTCGGCGTCGTCGACCGGGTGAGTCTCGGCGAAGCGGGTCACCGAGCCGGGGATCGCCAGCTTGACGTCCTCCAGCACCTTGCCGCCCGCGATGCCCACGGACTTGCGGGTCTCGTCCTGCGCCCACACGCCGCCGTACTGGCCGAAGGCGGTGCCGACCACGGCGACCGGCTTGCCGCCGAACGCGCTGGCGCCGTAGGGGCGGGACAGCCAGTCGATGGCGTTCTTCAGCACGGCCGGGATCGTGCCGTTGTACTCGGGGGAGAACAGCAGGAACCCGTCGGCGGCCAGCGCGGCCTCGCGCAGCCTGGTGGCGGCGGCGGGGGCGCTGCCCTCGACGTCGATGTCCTCGTTGTAGAAGGGGATGTCGGCCAGGCCCTCGAAGAGCACGACCTCGGCGCCCTCGGGGGCGAGCTTGACGGCCGCCTCGGCGAGCTGACGGTTGTGCGAACCGGCGCGCAGACTGCCGACGAGCGCGAGGATGCGAACAGACATGCGAACTCCAAGATGCTGAAACACTGCCGTAAATGATCCGGACCGAGGTCCGCTTAATTTCTAGCAGCATAACCGGACCGCGGTCCAGTTTCATTCCCGATGCTTTACGCTGGGTCCATGTCCGCCCTTCCGCCGCCCTTCCCGCCCTCCCAGGAGCCCGACACCACCCCCCATCTGCTGGAGGTCGGGTCCGGACCCGACGAGCGCTGCCTGCGAGCGGACGCCGCCCGCAACCGGGCCCGGCTCCTGGAGGCCGCCGCCCTGCTCATCGCGGAGCACGGCGCGGCCGGAGTCACCATGGAGGCCGTCGCCGCCGCGGCCGGCGTGGGCAAGGGGACGGTCTTCCGCCGCTTCGGCGACCGCACCGGGCTGCTCTCGGCCCTGCTGGACCACTCGGCGAAGAAGCTCCAGGCCGACTTCCTCGGCGGCCCCCCGCCGCTGGGCCCCGGCGCGCCGCCGGTCGAGCGGCTGCGCGCGTTCGGCCTGGCCGTGCTCTACCGCTCGGTCGAGCAACTGGATCTGCAACTGGCCGCCCAGCCGGAGCCGGCCCGCCGCTTCGCCCACCCCTCCTACGGCGCCCTGCACACCCACGTCACGATGCTGCTGCGGCAGATCCGGCCGGACGCCGACTGCGACCTGCTCGCTCGCACGCTCCTGGCCTCGCTCGACCCCGCCCTGATCAACCACCTGACCAGGCAGTGCGGCATGCCCATGGAGCGACTGGAGAAGGCCTGGCTGGACCTGGTGGCGCGGGTGGCCGGCACCGGTGAGTGACCGGTCGGGGACCCTGAGCGAAGGCTCGCTCAGAGTTTCTGCAAGGATGCGGTACGTCATGGTGCAGATACCGAAAACGCCCGCGCCCGCCATCCCCGCCCAGCGCTCGGTACCCACGAGCGCCGACGTGGCCCGCCTGGCCGGCGTCTCGCGCGCGACCGTCTCCTACGTCCTGAACAACACCAGTGCCGTCCGGATCAGCGAGCCCACCCGCCGCCGTGTCCACGAGGCCGCGAAGGAACTGGGGTACGTCCCGCACGCGGCTGCCCGGACCCTGCGCGCCGGGCACAGCCGTATGGTCCTGATGCCGGCGCCGAGCTTCCCCGTCGGCCCGCTCTACAGCCAGTTCCTCGGCGACCTCCAGATCGCCCTCGGCCGCCTCGACTACACGGTCGTGCAGCACGGCAGCGTCGGCCTGCTCGGCGACGACGCCGCCCGCGCCTGGGCCGAACTGCGCCCGGTCGCCGTTCTCGTCCCGGGCTCCGGGCTCTGCCCCAAGGGGGTGACTGTGCTCAAGCGGTCCGGGGCGCGGGCGGTGATCACGCTCGGCCCCGGGTCCGTCGAGGGCGCACACGCCCTGCTCATGGACCACGAGGCCGTCGGTCACTGCGCGGGCGGCCATCTGTACGCCCGCGGCCGGCGCCGCATCGGCGTCGTCGTCCCCGAGGAGGACGGCCTGGAGTCCTTCTCCGGGCCCCGCCTCGAAGGCGTGCGCCGCGCCCTGCACGGTACGGACGCCACCGTCACCGCCGTCGCGCTGGCCTACGAGGAGAAGTCCGCCGCACGGCTCGCCGCCCGCTGGCGCGACCTCGGCCTGGACGCCGTGTTCGCCTACAACGACGAATACGCGATGCTGCTGATGCGCGCCCTCCAGGACGAGGGTGTGCGCATCCCCGCCGACGCGGCCGTCATCGGCGCCGACGACCTGATGCTCGGACGCCTGCTGCGCCCCAGGCTGAGCACCGTACGGATCGAACTGCCCTCCGGCCGCGACCTCGCGGAACTGGTCGACCGTGCGGTGCGCAGCCCCACAGCAGCGCCCGAGACGCACAAGGTGCTGG
Source organism: Streptomyces sp. M41 (assembly GCF_043673425.1). Taxonomy (NCBI): domain Bacteria; kingdom Bacillati; phylum Actinomycetota; class Actinomycetes; order Kitasatosporales; family Streptomycetaceae; genus Streptomyces; species Streptomyces sp. M41. Next base: position 29,717 of record NZ_JBIMKE010000015.1, read on the forward strand.
GGGCCACCGCGGTGCACCGCGAGTCCAGCTGAGGCAGCGCGCGTTCGGCCGACGTACCGTCGAAGCCAGGGAGGCGTGGCCATGCACACGACGGTCGGCATCATCGGCGGAGGCCCAGCCGGGCTGCTGCTCGCCCGGCTGCTGCACCGCGCGGGCGTCGACTGCCTGGTCCTGGAGAGCCGGACGCGCGCTCATGTGGAGCAGCGCCAGCGGGCCGGAATGCTGGAGCAGGGCACCGTCCACGCGCTGCGCGAGGCCGGCGCCGCCGCACGGCTGGACGCCGAGGGGCTGGTGCACCAGGGCATCGAGCTGCGCTTCGAGGGGGAACGCCATCACATCGACTTCCCGGCCCTCACCGGCGGCCGTACGGTGACGATCTACGCCCAGACCGCGATCGTGAAGGATCTCGTCGCCCTGCAACTCGCCGACGGGCCACCGCTGTTGTTCGAGGCCGAGGCACTCGCCGTCGAGCGGGCGGAGAGCGAACGACCCGTCGTGCGGTTCCTGCACCAGGGCCGCGAGCAGACGCTGACCTGCGACTGGGTCGCCGGCTGCGACGGTTTCCACGGCGTCTCCCGCGACGCCTTCCCGGCCGGGGCGAGCCGCTCGTACGCGCACGAGTACCCCTACTCCTGGCTCGGCATCCTGGCCGAAGTCCCGCCGTCCTGCGAGGAGTTGATCTATGCGCGCAGTGAACGCGGCTTCGCCCTGCACAGCATGCGCTCGCCCGCCGTCTCCCGGCTCTACCTCCAGGTACCCAACGGCACGGCACCTGAGGACTGGCCGGACGAGCGGATCTGGGACGAACTCGACGCCCGCTTCGCGATCGACGCCGACTGGACGCTGAAGCGGGGACCCGTCATCGACAAATCCGTGACGGTGATGCGTGCCCATGTCCACGAACCGATGCGCCACGGACGGCTGCTGCTCGCCGGGGACGCCGCCCACATCGTCCCGCCGACGGGCGCAAAGGGCCTCAACCTCGCGGTGTCGGACGTACGGCTGCTGGCCCGTGCCCTCACCGCGCTGCACCGCACCGGGGACCCGCAACTCCTCGACGGATACTCCGAGTCGTGCCTGTACCGCGTGTGGCAGGCCACCCGCTTCTCGGACGACATGACCAGGATGCTGCACACGCGACCCGACGGGGATGCGTTCGACGATCGGATGCAGCTCACACGGCTGCGCCGGATCACCGCATCCCGCCACGCAGCTGCCGAACTGGCGGCGAACTATTCGGGACTTCCGCTGTCCGGGTGAGTCCCGCCGGTGATCGAACGGAGAGCCGCAATGCCGTTGCTCGACCCCAAGACCTGGCAGCCCCGCCCCCTGTCCGGGAACGCACACGCCGTCACCGAACCCGCCACCGGCGACACCCTCGGGACCGTCACCCTGGCCGACGCCGCCGACGTCGGGACGGCCGCACGGGCGGCCCTGGCCGCGCAGACCGGGTGGGCGCGGCTGCCGCACTTCGTCCGGGCCGGTGTGCTGCGCAAGGCCGGCGACCTGTTCACCGCCCACACCGACGAGCTGCGCGAGTGGCTGGTCCGGGAATCCGGCTCCGTCCCGGGCAAGGCCGAATTCGAACTGCACGTCGCCGCCCAGGAGTGCTACGAGGCCGCCGCACTGGCCTCCCGCCCGGCCGGTCAGATCCTGCCCAGCGAGGCGCCCCGGCTGTCGTACACACGCCGGGTACCCGTCGGCGTCGTCGGCGTGATCGCGCCCTTCAACGCCCCGCTGATCCTCTCCATCCGCTCCGTCGCCCCGGCCCTCGCCCTCGGCAACGCGGTCGTCCTGAAGCCGGACCCCCGCACCGCGGTCTGCGGCGGCCTGGCCCTCGCGGCGATACTCGTCGAGGCCGGGCTGCCCGACGACCTGCTGCACATCCTGCCGGGCGGTCCGCAGGTCGGTCAGGTGCTGGTCGCGGACCCCCTGGTGCCCGTCATCTCCTTCACCGGCTCCACGGCCGCGGGCCGGGCCGTCGGCGAGGCCGCCGGGCGGCATCTCAAGCGCGCGCATCTGGAGCTGGGCGGCAACTCCGCCCTGATCGTGCTGGAGGACGCCGACCTCGACGCGGTCATCTCCACGGCCGCCTGGGGATCCTTCTTCCACCAGGGCCAGATCTGTATGACGACCGGCCGCCACCTCGTCCACCGGTCCCTGTACGAGGAGTACGTCGAGCGCCTCGCCGTAAAGGCCGAGTCCCTCTCGGTCGGCGACCCGCACCGCGAGCGGGTCCATCTCGGCCCGCTCATCGACACCGGGCAGCGCGACAAGGTGCACCAGCTGGTGGAGGCCAGTACGTCACGAGGCGCCCGGCTGGCCGCCGGCGGCACCCATGAGCAGCTCTTCTACCGGCCGACCGTGCTCGCCGGCGTCGACGACGACAGCCCGGCCTACGCCGAGGAGGTCTTCGGCCCCGTCGCGCCGGTACGCCCCTTCACCAGCGCCGACGAAGCCGCCGCCCTCGCCGCGGCCAACGCCTACGGACTCGCCCTGGGCATCGTCACCCGGGACGCCGCCCGCGGCCTCGACCTGGCCGAACGCATCCCCACCGGCATCGTGCACATCAACGACCAGACCGTGAACGACGAGGCCGTCGCCCCCTTCGGCGGTGTCGCCGCGTCCGGCACCGGCGCGCGCTTCGGCGGCGAGGCCAACCTGGAGGCGTTCACCGACGTGCGCTGGACCACGGTGCGCGGTGACGTGGCGGCGTATCCCTTCTAGGGAATGGTCAGACGCCCCCTGGGCCAAAGCCCTACTGGCCGTTCTGCTCGGCCTGCTCCTGCTGGGCGGCGACAGCCTTGTGCACCTCGTCCATGTCGAGCTTGCGGGCCTGCCCGATGACATCCGTCAAAGCGGCCTCGGGCAGCGCACCCGGCTGCGCGAACACGGCGACCCGGTCCCGGACGATCATCAGCGTGGGAATCGACTGGATGCCGAAAGCGGCGGCCAACTCCGGCTGCGCCTCGGTGTCCACCTTGCCGAACACGAGATCCGGGTTGTCCTCCGCAGCCTTCTCGTACACCGGCGCGAACTGACGGCACGGCCCGCACCAGGACGCCCAGAAGTCGATCAGGACGAATTCGTTGTCCGTGACCGTCTGGTCGAAGTTCTCCTTGGTGAGCTCCACGGTGCTGCTCATGGCGTTTTCCCTCTTCCTGGTGTGTGGGGCGAAGCCGTCGTCGACAACATGACCGTACGGCCGGGTATTCCGCGCGCGTACCCGTGTGGCCACGCGGCACACCACCCGTAAGACTGACCCCATGACGGAAACGGATTCCATCGCGTACGACGTCGTGGTGCTCGGGGCCGGGCCCGTGGGGGAGAACGTGGCCGACCGCACCCGAGCGGCCGGTCTCTCCACCGCGGTCGTGGAGAGCGAGCTGGTCGGCGGCGAGTGCTCGTACTGGGCGTGCATGCCCAGCAAGGCCCTGCTGCGCCCGGCCATCGCCCAGGCCGACGCCCGCCGCCTGCCCGGACTCAGCGACTCCGTGCGGGGCCCCCTCGACCCGGCCGCCGTACTCGCCCGGCGCAACGAGTTCACCTCCGACTGGCAGGACGACGGCCAGGTCGGGTGGCTCAGTGGCATCGGCGCCGACCTCTACCGCGGCCACGGACGCCTCACCGGGCCTCGCACGGTCGAGGTGAGCGGCCCCGACGGCGCACGGCGAGCGCTGACCGCCCGGTACGCCGTCGCCGTCTGCACCGGCAGCAGGGCCGTCCTGCCCGACCTGCCCGGACTCGCCGATGTGAAGCCGTGGACCAGCCGCGACGCCACCGGCGCCCAGTCCGTGCCCGGCCGGCTGATCGTGGTCGGCGGCGGAGTGGTCGCCACCGAGATGGCCACGGCCTATCAGGCCCTCGGTTCCCGGGTCACCCTGCTGGTCCGGGGCAAGGGCCTGCTGAACCGCATGGAGCCCTTCGCCGGCGAACTCGTCTCCGAGGCGCTCACCGCGGCGGGCGTCGACGTGCGCACCGGGACCTCGGTGGAGTCCGTCACCCGGCAGAACGGCACCGTCGTCGTCGGCACCGACGCCGGCGACCGGATCGAGGCCGACGAGATCCTGTTCGCCACCGGACGGGCCCCGCGTACCGACGACATCGGCCTGGACACGGTCGGCCTGGAAGCCGGCTCCTGGCTGGAGGTCGACGACAGCCTCCGCGTCACCGGCAGCGAATGGCTGTACGCGGTCGGCGACGTCAACCACCGTGCCCTCCTCACCCACCAGGGCAAGTACCAGGCCCGTATCGCGGGTGCGGCCATCGCCGCCCGCGCCTCCGGCGTGCCGCTGCTGGAGGCGGACCCGTGGAGCGCGCACACCGCCACGGCCGACCACTCCGCCGTCCCGCAGGTCGTCTTCACCGACCCCGAGGCCGCCTCGGTGGGCCTGTCCCTGGCCGAGGCGGAGCAGGCCGGGCACCGCGTCCGCGCCGTCGACTACGACCTCGCCTCGGTGTCCGGCGCGTCCCTGTACGGCGACGGCTACCGCGGCCGTGCCCGCATGGTCGTCGACCTGGAACGCGAGATCCTCCTCGGCGTCACCTTCGTCGGCCCCGGCGTCGGCGAACTCATCCACTCGGCGACGATCGCCGTCGCCGGGCAGGTGCCGATCAGCAGGCTGTGGCACGCGGTCCCGTCGTATCCGACGATCAGCGAGGTGTGGCTGCGGCTGCTGGAGTCCTACCGGGACAACTGACGGCGAGAGTGGGCGAGTTCGCCGCAGGGCGCGACCGTCCGTCCCGGCGGTCGCGCCCGGCCGAGCCGGCGCGCCCGTCACTGCGCCGCAGCCGACAGCCGGCGCCAGCTCCAGATACTCCTCGCTCCACAGATCCGGCAGCACCCGATTCGGGGCCCGGTGCCGCCAGAGGTCACTCCTGGCCGATGGTACGGCCCGCATCACCTGCTGGGCCGCCCACTTCGTGAAAGCGCGAGGCCAATGACCGGCGAGGTCAGCAGGTGCCAATCTTTTCCCACGCACCCCAGGCGGTCGGCCCTCCGGGCTCGTTGCCCTGTGTCCACCAGTTGGCCCTCCACTGGCTGCGATTGTGGGAGACGACCTCTCCACCGATGTATGTGGTACTGCTGTCCCAGGCGGGCACGGTGCAACTGCCGCCGGTCGCTCCGGCGCTGGTGCCGGCGTCGGCTCCCCCGGCTGAGGCTCCTGCCGAGCTCCCCGCGTTCGTGCCGCCGCTGGTCGCCCGGCCACCGTCGCCGTTGCCTGCGGTCGCTCCGGCGTTCTCGCTGCTGGCAGACACCTTGAAGTTGTCGTACTGGACATGTCCCCATCCGCTGCCCAGTCCGGCTTGTCCTGCCTTGTGGGCGGTGTCGGTGACCGTGCCCACCTCCTTGCCATCGATCTTGGCGGTGATGGTGTCGTCCTGGAAGGTCAGAGCCATGGTGTGCCATGTGTTGAGGCCGAGCGTGCCCACTGTCCCAGCCTTCAGCGGCGTGCCCATCCCCTTCCACTTCTCCTTGTTGTCGAGCACGGTCCTGCGGATCGACCACTCTCCCTTGTCCGTGAGTTGGAGGAAGTAGGCGGCGAGGCCGTTGTTGTTCTTTGCCTGGATTCCCACGCGGCCCAGAAGGTCGACGTGGCCTGCTTGTTCGAGCATCACGTCGGAACTGACGGTGTAGTCGGTCCAGCTCGACTGGTAGGTTTTGTCCTCCGAGTCCGCGTCGCCGATCAGCGTATAAGGGTCGGAGTAGGGCTCATCCGTCCATCGGATCGGCTCTCCGAGGGCTTCCTGTCGCAGGCAGCTTCCGCCTCGGTCCTGGCCGTTGGGGTTCTTGCCGGTGCACTTGCCGATCTCGAACGCACCGTTCATCGCGGTCAGGTACTTCGCCTGCTGACCGCGCTTCGCGCCGGCGTAGCCCTCGAAGTCGTCCGCGTGGTTCTTGTCGAAAGCGGCCCGAGCCGGAGATGTCGCCGTTCCCTTACCTCCTCGCTCTGTGCTGGTAACGGTGTAGACGTAACCGGGCTTCAGCTTGATCGTGAAGCTGCCGGCCTTTGCAGCGATCCCGCTTCCCGCCATCGGGGTGATGTCTTCCTGCTGCACGAAGTAGTCACTGGGCTGGGCCGACTTGTCGAGGTTGGTGGCCCACACATGGACCTTCCCTGTTGGCAAGCCTCCTTGCACAGTGAAGGTGGCAGTCTGCTCAGCCGGGGCATCCACCGTCTCGATGACAGCGCTGTAGGCGTTCTTCTCGGGCGACCGCAGCGTTACGTAGCTGCCGTTCTTCGCATCTCCGCCGAGGTATCCGCTCGCGCTGTCGATGTATTTCCAGCCAGGGTTGGTGAACTGGGCGGTGTGCGCCATGACCCACGTCGTCGGGCCGGGGTCGTAGGCTCCTGACCAGGGCTGGTCTGCCAGGAGGAGCCCAGCCTTGGAGAAGTGGAGGTTCTGGTAGAGGGAGGCGACGATCGGCCAGTTGATGTAGGCGGTCATCTTCGAGTCGATGTAGCCACGGTTGATGGCCCGGGCCACCTGTCGCGCACCCGTGTCGAACGGCTGCGAGCCGTTCTCGCTCGCCCAGAGTGTCTTGCCCTGCTTCACCAGTTCCTGCGAATCCGCGTAGGCTGCCCGCCTGTCCTTTGCGTGCTCTACGCAGCTCTTCGCTTCGCTCATGTACCCGCATGGGTAGTGCACTCCCATGACGTCGATCGCGTCCCTGAGCGCGCGGTCCTTCTTCATGTGCTCGGCGATGTGCCATTCATGTTCGCCACCGACGATCTTGGTAGCGTACTTCTTGGCCTTCAGCGTCGCGCTGAGCTTCTTGTACCACTCATCGGCATTGCCCCGCGGATACCGCTCGTTCCAGCCACCCAGGTAGTCGATGGTCAGCTCGTTGTCCGTGGCGCACCGCATCCAGTCCATGAGGTAGTCGATAGTGGGGAAGGCGCCGTCCTTCGGGGCGTAGAAGTCGTTGGCGTTGTTGACCTTGAGCCAATGTGGTGCCGCCCACGCCAGGCCGGCCAGTTTGATGTCGGGGTTGCGCTTCTTGGCCTCCTTGGCAAGCCAGAGCTCGTAGCCGGCATCGCAGTTGATGTCACCCTTGGTGTGCTGGAAGCTGGGCTCGGAGCCGTCGGTCGTGTTGGCGTCACCACCGATCTCCAGCTTGAGGATCTGCACCTGTGCGCCATAGCCCGGCTTGAACAGGTAGTCCAGGATCTCGTTCCGTTGCTTGTCGGGGTAGTCGATGAGCAGGCGGGTGTTTCCACCGCCTCCGCTGATCGCCCCCACACCGTCGAAGGTGCCTCCCCCCTGGGAACCGTCGACCTTGATCGAGGTGGAAACGGCAGCTCCCTGTTCGGCACCGGGAGCTCCCGCTGCTTGGTTGAGATAGGTCACGGCGAGCACTGTGGCGATGGTCGCCACAAGGGCTATGGCCTTCATGAGAACGGCGCTTCGCTTCGTGAGTGGCCGTTGACTGTGAATGTGCACGGCATCTTCCTTCCAGGCGCGAATCATTCGACTTGAACAGCGACAACGGAGGAGTGATACGTCCAGTCACCAGGCCAAGGGCTGAGCACGGTGAGCACGGGGCCGTGATCGTTCGCAGAGAATGGCTCTGACGCACGGCTGTGCCATGTGAGCGGGAGATCAGGTGGCGTGGTCGTGGGCCTTGTGGCACCTCCTGCGCAGAGTCCACAGAGGCAAACAAACTCCTGCAACCTCAAACAGTGAGAGCACTGTAGGGGCCCCGCTCACGCGCGTCAAGAATTCGGCACTCGAGACAGTGCGAAAAGCCCGCCAATTTCACCGCGTTCTGACAACACGCCGCTGCGCGCCCATGTCGACGGAATCGTGTGAGCAGGTCGGATTGGTTACTGCCAGATGCTGATGACGTACGCAAGTGACAAATTCGAGAGCGCCGCCTATCACGAACCTCGTGGCGTGGTACACGATCCAATCGTCACAGCCAACTCGCGGTAGCGATGAGGGTGATCGCGGCCAGTGTCTCGTGCTCCCGACACCGGCCCCATGCGTAGCTGAGCAGACGCCTCGGCTCGCCGTGGGCCAGGCCGAGACATTGCTCCGGCGGTGACAACTGACGCCGCATAACCTTGCTGAACATGAGTGTTTCCCTCACTCATGGGGTATCACGCCGGGCAGAACCGAAGAGCCGGACTCAACGGTTCATAATTGAAAAGTCCAAGAACCCCCTCCCCCCAGTCCATAGCATGCCCGCGTGGCGCGCCTCACGCTCTTGTTCCCACGAACGATTAGGGAGCACGCATGGATACCGAAGGAACTGGCGCGGAACAGGAACAGAGGTCCCGGCCCTCCCGGCGCCACCTGCTGACAACCGCCCTCGCCGTCACCATTCCACTGACGGGCGGTGTCGGCGCATTCGCGGCAGCGACATCGTCAACAGTACGCACGGTGGGGCACCGTGGAATCCGGCCTGACGACCCCGACGGCCGTGCCCCGATACTCAATCCGCGCCGCGGCTTCCGCTACGAGATGTCCTACAACGCCATTGACCTGACGAGCCCCTGGCCCAGAGAGAAAAGTCATTCGCCCAAGTCCGCCGAGACCCTCTCCCTCCTGGAAGACACCTACGGCCCCGGTGTCAGCCTCACCCAGCTGTACTTCTATCTGTGGGAGTACGCCACGACAGACATTCCGAAACGCGCCCTGGACAACATCGAATCGGTCCTCGCCGGCCTCCGCGCAAAGGGCTACGCCGCGGTCCTGCGCTTCGTGTACGACGACGGCGTCCGAGCGAAGCGCCGCTACACCGTGCAGAACATCCAGCGGCACATCGGACAACTCGCCCCGATCGTGGCTCGCCACAGCGACGTCGTGGCCGTCTGGCAGGCCGGCTTCCTCGGTGCCTGGGGCGAGTGGGCCGGCAGCTACCACAAGCACGAGACTTACCCAGATGCCGTCACGACCATCATGACGACTCTCGTCGAGGCGCTACCGGCGGGCATACACACGCAAATGCGGTACGCCTGGAAGCGAAACATGATCACAAATCATCAGATCCTGGACCGCATCGGATTCCACAACGACTACCTGACCCTGGAAGGCGGCCTGTATGACTTCTACGTCCCCTCCGACCCGCACTGGAGCACCTACCTGGACGTCGGAACCACCTGCATGATGGACGGCGAGATGCCGTGGGACAAGAACGAGGACAAGGACCCCCACGCCTGGAGCAAGGTCATACCCGGCATCGATGTGGCGCGACGCCTCCAGACTCTGCGCTTCGACTCACTGTCCATCGCACACAACTCGACAGTCACGATCCCGGCCTGGCGCAAGAGCACGATGACGGAGAAGGATGCCGTGGCCGCCCAACTGCCCATCTCCGATGGCTACTTCCGTGACCGCGCAGGCAAGTCGGTGCCCCGTACCCATTTCGAGTATGTGCGAGACCACCTCGGCTACCGACTCGAGATCCAGCAGGCACGCTACGACGTCGGCGAACTCACCTCCCGTAAGCTTCCGGTGGAAGTCGACCTGGTCAACCGCGGCTTCGCCCCGCCCAAGCACCCGCGCCCGGCCTACCTTGTACTGCTCGACGCCGAGGGAAAAACCGTGGCCCAGACGCACACGCGCGCCGATTGGACCCAGTGGCAGCCCCAGGGCCGTGCAGAAACCACGGACAACCACGGCGAACCCCCCACCCATACGGTGCACGGCACTCTGGAGGTGCCCTGGTCGGCCCGCGGCACCTACCGCCTCGGCCTGAAACTCGCCGGTCATCACAACGGCGGCGAACCCAGGCACGTGCGCTGCGCGAACGCGACAGTGGACTGGGCAGAGGGCGTAAACGTCGTGGCGCAAGTCCAGCTCTGACGGTGACGCGCGGCCGACGATGCGTCTCCCACGAACACTGACCCGACAATCAACCCCGCCACCTGTACCCAGCCGTTCCTATCGGACGCGTCCCGGCCCGCACGGTTCACCCCGCGCCGCACTTCAGGAAACTCGGGGCGCGGACACGAGGTCAGGTCGCGGCGCAGGCGTTCGTGCGTCCGCGCCGGGCCGTCAGGGTCCTCGTCCGCTACGGCAGCTCGAAGCCCAGTGCCTCGGCGGCGTGTTCCGGCGTCGGTGCAGCGAGCTCGCCGCCAGCTGGCTGTGGGTGATCGCGGCCGGCGGCGTGGTGCTGTGGTTCTCCCGCCGCCGCGCCCTGCGTAAGGTGCGCGGCACCAGCGGACGCCGCCGCACGCTCGGCCTGCACGGCACCGTCGGTGTCTGGGCCGCGGTCGGCTTCTTCTTCCTGTCGGCGACCGGCTTGACCTGGTCGACGTACGCCGGTGCCAACATCGACGAGCTGCGTACCTCCCTGGGCCAGGCGACCCCGTCCATCTCCGCCGCGGGCGGCGACCACGGCGGTCACGGCGCCGCCGCGGGCGACGGCGGGAACGGTGAGCACGGCGTCGGCCTCGACAAGGTGCTGTCGGCCGCGCGGGCCGAGGGCCTGGGCGACCCCGTGGAGATCGTGCCGCCGGCCGACGCCTCGTCCACCTATGTGGTGAAGCAGGTGCAGCGCAGCTGGCCGACGAAGCAGGACTCGGTCGCGATCGACCCGGCCACCGGCGAGGTCACCGACGTCCTGCGGTTCGACGACTACCCCGTGCTCGCCAAGCTGACCCGCTGGGGCATCGACCTGCACACCGGTGTCCTGTTCGGCGTGGTCAACCAGATCGCCCTGATGCTGCTCACGCTCTCGCTGATCCTGCTGATCGTGTGGGGTTACCGGATGTGGTGGCAGCGCGGCCGTGGTTCCGCCTTCGGCCGTCCCGTCCCGCGCGGGGCCTGGCAGCAGGTGCCGCCGCAGATCCTGGTCCCGCTCGTGGCGCTCGTCGCCGTGGTCGGCTACTTCGTGCCGTTGCTCGGCATCTCCCTGGCCGCCTTCATCGTCGTGGACGTGGTGCTCGGGGAGATCGCCCATCGGCGGGGGAAGCCCAAGCCTGCCGCGGTGAAGTAGGAGCACCGATACTCCAGGGGCCCGGTTCCGGGGGGATCGGGCCCCTGGCGACTTCCGCCCGAGGGCGGCCGGCCGATCGCTCAGAGGTGCTCGAAGTCGCCCGCCAGCGCCGAGGCGAGGCGCATGTGCCGCTCCGCCTCCTGCTGACGCCCCTGCCGCTGAAGGGTGCGGCCGAGCATCAGACGGGCGTACTGCTCCACGGGGTCGTTCTCGACGATGATGCGCAACTCGCTCTCCGCGCGCCGGAGCTGGGCCGAGTGGTAGTAGGCGCGAGCCAGCAGCAGCCGCGGCCCGGTCTGCGCCGGCACCTCCTCGACCAGCTTGCCGAGGACGCGCGCGGCGGCGGCGAAATCCTTGGCGTCGAAGAACATCCGCGCGCGCTCCCAGCGCTCGGCGGGTGTTCCGTGGTCGTAGTACATGATGTCCACTTCCGGCCTCCTTCGAGGCCCTCAACGGACCCGAGTGGTTCGCTATTCCACTACTTGGCCGGGTCGGCTACTTGATCGGGGTCGGCGGCACGGGGCGGGTCGCGGTCAGGGCAGCCAACTCCGCGTCCGCCCGCTCGGTGATCAGGCTCAGCACACGACCGGCGGCGGCCAGATCCTCCGCCGGGAGGCCGGCGTAGATCCGGGCCGTCAGGGGAGCGGTCTCGGCGCTCGTCGTCTCGTACAGCTCCCGCCCGGCGTCCGTGATCCGCACCCGGGAAGGCTCCTGGGGAGCGAGCAGCCCTGCGCCGATCAGCTCGTCGATCACACGGTGCACGTCCCCCGCGTCGATCTTGAGTGAACCGACGACCCCCTCGACGAGGCGGTCGCGCTCGAGTAGTCCCTCGGCGACGGCGACCAGCCGGAGCGCGACGGACTGCTGGAAGGTCGCGCCGTGCCGGGCCAGTACGTTCTCCAGCAGCGCCCGGCTCGCGTAGTGGGCCAGGGCTATGACCCGGGGCCCGAGCGGGGGAGCGGCGGTCGGGGCGGAGGCGGTGCTCGGCTCGGTGCTGATTTTGTTGCTGCGCTCGGTACTTGGCTCGGTGCTGGTCATGACTGCTCCTTGTCGGGCTCGTCGTCGGTGGCGAACGGGTCGAGAGGCGCGTCGAGCAGGGTCGTCAACTCGCGGGTGAACTCCCGTGTGCGCGCGCTGTCCAGGCCGCCGAGCGGGGCGAGCAGCTGCTGCAGCAGGCCCTGGACGACAGCGATCGCCTGCCGGGTCCGGTCACGGCCCGCTTCGGTCAGGGCCAGCTGCACCGCACGTGGGTCGCGGGGGTCCCGCGTGCGTTCGAGCAGCCCGGCCGACTCCAGGGAGCGCGCCAGCTTGGAGACGTACAGCGGTTCCAGGCCGGTGTGGTCGGCCAGACGCCGCTGACTGGGCCGCTCCCCGCGGCGCTGCATGCCGTACAGCGAGGCCACCAGCGCGTACTGCGCGTGGGTGAGCCCCAGCGGGGTGACGGCGCGGTCGACCGCGACCCGCCATTTCGTCGACAGACGCCACACCAGAAACCCGGGCGAGACGTTCTCGGAACCCTTGCTCATGCCCAATAAATTACATGGCTACTATATCCATGGCTACTATTTTTTGCATCGCATCGAGACAGCCCCGAGTGACGGACTGACGCGGCGGCTCCGACGGGGCTACTTTGGGCGTCATGAGCAATCTTGATCGCGAGGCCGCGCCCGCCGTCTGCGGCGGCCGTGGTTTCGTCGTGGCGGAGCCCGTACGTGAACTTCTCAGCCCTCGCCACGTGAAGCTCGGCGAGTCCAGCGAAGTCCGGCGTCTGCTGCCCAACCTGGGCCGCCGCATGGTCGGCGCCTGGTGCTTCGTCGATCACTACGGCCCCGACGACATCGCCGAGGAGCCCGGCATGCAGGTGCCGCCGCACCCGCACATGGGACTGCAGACGGTGAGCTGGCTGCACGAGGGCGAGGTGCTGCACCGCGACTCCACGGGCAGCCTCCAGACCATCCGCCCGCGCGAGCTGGGCCTGATGACCTCCGGCCGGGCCATCAGCCACTCCGAGGAGAGCCCGAAGTCCCACGCCCGTTTCCTGCACGGCGCCCAACTGTGGGTCGCCCTCCCGGACGGACACCGCCACACCGACCCGCGGTTCGAACACCACGCCGAGCTGCCGGTCGTCACAGCGCCGGGCCTGCGCGCCACGCTGATCCTCGGCGGCCTGGACGGCGCGACCTCGCCCGGCACGACGTACACCCCGATCGTCGGCGCCGACCTCGCCCTCTCACGCGGCGCCGACGTACGCCTCCCGCTGGAGCCGGACTTCGAGTACGCCGTCCTGGCCATGTCCGGCGAGGCCCACGTGGACGGCGTCCAGGTACTGCCCGGCTCCATGCTCTACCTCGGCTGCGGCCGTCCCGAACTCCCGCTGCGCGCCGAGTCGGACGCCGCCCTGATGCTCCTCGGCGGCGAACCGTTCGAGGAGGAGCTGATCATGTTCTGGAACTGGATCGGACGCTCCCAGGAGGAGATCGAACAGGCGCGTCGGGACTGGATGGAAGGCACGCGATTCGGCGAGGTGAAGGGGTACGACGGGGCTCCGCTGCCCGCTCCGGAACTGCCGCCGGTTCCGCTGAAGCCACGGGGCAGGGTCCGCTGACCCGCACGGGTGTAGGGAGCGGCTGGAGATGGCGGACATCGACGAGTTCATCGGGCGGCTGAACCCCGACATGTGCGTGGTCACGGCCACGGCCGGCGGCGAGCGGGCGGGCTGCCTGGTCGGGTTCGCCTCGCAGTGCTCCATTCGACCTGTGCGGTTCGTGGTGTGGCTCTCGGAGGTCAACCACACCTTCCGGGTGGCACGGGCGGCCGAGTTCCTGGCCGTGCACCTGCTGGAGCGCGAACAGCGCGCCCTGGCCGAGCTGTTCGGCGGACACACCGGAGACCAGGAGGACAAGTTCGGTCAGGTCCGCTGGTGGGAGGGGCACGGCGGGGCTGTCGTCCTGCACGACGCGCCGGCCTGGTTCATCGGCCGGATCGTCACGCGCGTCGACGGCGGTGACCACGTCGGATTCGTCCTCGATCCGGTCGCGCACGGTGGGCACGGCGCGCGCGAGGCGCACGAGGGGCCGCTGCTGCGCCTTGACGACGCCCGTACGATCTCGCCGGGCCACCCGGTGGACCCGCCTTCGGGCTGACATTTGTCCCGTCGAGGGCCGGACGATCGTTTCTACCGGTGACCCCACGTCGCCCACGAAGCTGGGTCCATGACGACCGACACGGGGACCGGCAAGGGGAGTTCCACCAGGAGGCGGGGCGCGCTCCGCGACTTCGCGCCGCTGCTCATCGATGTCGCGCTGCCGCTCGGGGCGTACTACCTCCTGAAGAACGGCTTCGGGACGAGCACCCTGACGGCGCTCGGCCTGAGCGGTGTCGTGCCGGCCGTGCGGACGGGGTGGGGGCTGTGGAAGGGACGCGAGGTCAACGGGCTGCCGGCTCTCATCCTCGTCGTGAACGTCGTGTCGCTGCTGCTCGGCTTCGCGGCGGGTGACCCCCGGCTGATGATCGCCAAGGACAGCGCGCTGAGCAGCACGATCGGGATCGGGATCATCGCCTCCGTGCTGCTCGGCAAGCCGATGATGACCGCCGGTATGAAGCCCTGGGTGCTGAAGGGCGACCCCGGGAGGGAGGCTGCCTGGGCGCGGCTCCGGGCCGGATCGGCGCGGTTTCGGCGGGCCGAGCGGATGTTCTCGCTGGTGTGGGGAGTCGTCCTGCTCGCGGAGTGCGTGGTGCGCGTGGTGGGGGCGTATGCCCTGCCGGTCGACACCATGGTGTGGGCCGGCAACGTGATCATGGTTGTCGCCCTGGGCGTGGGCCTCCTCGTCGGCGGTGCGCTGGGCGCCGGGCCGATGGCCGCGATGGTCATCGCCGAGGCGAAAGCCCGGGAGCGGGCACAGGACCACGCGCAGGAGCAGGAGCGGGAGCAGGAGGCGGAGACGTCCGAGGTCGCCTCCGCCTAGTAGGGACGCCGCGCACGCGAGGACGTCAGATGGCCGCGCGAATGGCTCGCTCGAAGTCCTCGACATGGCTGCGGGCGAGCCGTGCCGCCTTCTCGGGCTCGCCGGCCACGATCGTGTCGATCAGCGGGCCGTGTTCCTCGATATGA
Organism: Streptomyces sp. M41; assembly: GCF_043673425.1. Classification (NCBI taxonomy): domain Bacteria; kingdom Bacillati; phylum Actinomycetota; class Actinomycetes; order Kitasatosporales; family Streptomycetaceae; genus Streptomyces; species Streptomyces sp. M41. Next base: position 44,776 of record NZ_JBIMKE010000015.1, read on the forward strand.
CCGGCCATGTCGGTCAGCCGGTCGATGAACAGGCACCAGATGCGGGTGGCCAGATTGTCGTGGCGGACGAGGGTGTCCTCCAGATACGGGTTGTGCGCGGCGGCGTAGATCGCGCGGTGCACCTGGAGGTCCAGGTGCATGAGGTCGGTGGCCCGCTGCCGGCCGGACTGCGCACCCTCCAGCTCCTGGCGCAGGGCGGTGAGCGTCGCCCGGTCCGTGGCGGTGGCGCGGCGCGCCGCCTGCGCCGCGGCCAGGGGCTCCAACTCCTGCCGTACCTCGGAGATATGGGCCAGGTCGGTGATGTTGACCTCGGTCGCGAAGGTGCCGCGCCGCGGGTAGGTCGTGATCAGCCGCTCGTACTGGAGCCGCTTGAGGGCCTCGCGCACCGGGGTCCGCCCCACGCCGAGGGACTGCCCCAGCTGCTCCTCGTTGATCGGTGCGCCCGGGCGGATCTCGAGCATGACCAGCCGGTCACGGATGGCGCGGTAGGCGCGCTCGGCGAGGGTCGGTTCCGCACCGATGGGCTCGGTAGCCGCCTGCTGCATGGATGCCCCCTTGACCTCTCCGGCGAGCTCTCATACCGTACCGCACAGTCTGATATATCAGTTGCGCATTAGACGGCTCCCAGGATGGTGCACAGATGGCAACGAACCCGTCGCCCACCTCGCCCCTCTGCCTCCCGCTCGGCGAGCTCGACCCCGATGTCGCCGCCGCGGTCGACGCCGAACTGCACCGCCAGCAGTCCACCCTCGAGATGATCGCCTCGGAGAACTTCGCCCCGGCCGCCGTCATGGAGGCCCAGGGCTCCGTCCTGACCAACAAGTACGCCGAGGGCTATCCGGGCCGCCGCTACTACGGCGGCTGCGAACACGTCGACGTCGTCGAGCAGTTGGCCATCGCCCGGGTGAAGGAGCTGTTCGGCGCCGAAGCCGCGAACGTGCAGCCGCACTCGGGTGCCCAGGCCAACGCGGCGGCGATGTTCGCGCTGCTGAACCCCGGCGACACGATCCTCGGCCTCGACCTCGCGCACGGCGGGCATCTGACCCACGGCATGCGGATCAACTACTCCGGCAAGCTGTACGACGCCGTGCCGTACCACGTGCGCGAGTCCGACATGCGCATCGACATGGAGGAGGTCGAGCGGCTCGCCCTCGCGCACCGGCCGAAGATGATCGTCGCCGGCTGGTCCGCCTACCCCCGACGGCTGGACTTCGCCGAGTTCCGGCGGATCGCGGACGCGGTGGGCGCGTATCTGATGGTGGACATGGCGCACTTCGCCGGCCTGGTGGCCGCGGGGCTGCACCCGAGCCCGGTGCCGTACGCCGATGTCGTCACGACCACCACCCACAAGACCCTCGGCGGACCCCGCGGCGGGGTGATCCTCAGCCGGGCCGGCCTCGCGAAGAAGATCAACTCAGCGGTCTTCCCCGGCCAGCAGGGCGGCCCGCTGGAGCATGTCGTCGCGGCCAAGGCGGTGGCCTTCAAGGTCGCGGCGGGGGAGGAGTTCAAGGAGCGCCAGCAGCGGACCCTGCACGGCGCCCGCATCCTCGCCGGACGGCTGCTCGCGGACGACGTGGCCGAGGCCGGGATCACCGTGCTGACCGGGGGCACGGAGGTCCATCTGGTCCTCGTCGACCTGCGCAGGTCCGCCCTCGACGGACAGCAGGCCGAGGACCGGCTGCATCGCATCGGCATCACCGTCAACCGCAACGCGGTGCCGTTCGACCCCCGGCCGCCCATGGTGTCCTCCGGGCTGCGCATCGGCACCCCGGCACTGGCCACCCGCGGCTTCGGTGACGCGGAGTTCCGCGAGGTGGCCGACGTCATCGCCGAGGCCCTCAAGGGCGAGGCGCCCGACGACGACCTGCGCGCCCGGGTCGGGAAACTCGCCGCCGCCTTCCCCCTCTACCCCCATCTGCCCCGCCGGCCCCACCCGAACGGAGACGCGGCATGACCGCACAGCCGCTGCCGGAGCACCCGGACTTCCTCTGGCGCAACCCCGAGCCGCGCTCCTCCTACGAGGTCGTCGTCGTGGGCGCGGGCGGCCACGGCCTCGCCACCGCCTACTACCTCGCCAAGAACCACGGCATCACCGACGTCGCCGTCCTGGAGAAGGGCTGGCTGGCCGGCGGCAACATGGCCCGCAACACCACGATCATCCGCTCCAACTACCTCTGGGACGAGAGCGCGGCCATCTACGAGCACGCCCTCAAGCTGTGGGAGGGGCTCCCCGAGGAGCTGGACTACGACTTCCTGTTCAGCCAGCGCGGCGTCCTCAACCTCGCGCACACCCTCCAGGACGTCCGGGAGGGCATGCGCCGCGTGGGCGCCAACCGGCTCAACGGCGTCGACGCCGAGTGGCTGGAGCCGGACGAGGTCGCCAAGGTCTGCCCCATCCTCAACGTCTCGCCCCGCACCCGCTATCCGGTCCTCGGCGCGACCTTCCAGCCCCGCGCCGGCATCGCCAAGCACGACCATGTCGCCTGGGCTCTGGCCCGCCGGGCCGACGCGCTGGGCGTGGACCTCATCCAGGGCTGCGAGGTCACCGGCTTCCTCAAGGACGGCGACCGGGTGGTGGGTGTCGAGACGAACCGGGGCCGCATCCACGCCGGGCGGGTCGGTCTCGCGGCTGCCGGGCACAGCAGTGTGCTGGCCGAGCGTGCGGGCGTACGGCTTCCCGTGCAGTCCCACCCCCTCCAGGCCCTGGTCTCCGAGCTGCACGAACCGGTCCATCCGACGGTCGTCATGTCGAACCACGTGCACGTCTACGTCTCCCAGGCCCACAAGGGCGAGCTGGTGATGGGCGCCGGTGTCGACTCCTACAACGGCTACGGGCAGCGCGGCTCCTTCCATGTGATCGAGCGTCAGATGGCCGCCGCCGTCGAACTGTTCCCGGTCTTCGCCCGGGCCCATGTGCTGCGCACCTGGGGCGGCATCGTCGACGTCACCCCGGACGCCTCCCCGATCATCGGCCGCACACCCGTCGAGAACCTCTACGTCAACTGCGGCTGGGGCACCGGCGGCTTCAAGGCGACCCCGGCCGCCGGCTGGACCTTCGCCCACACCATCGCCACCGGCGAGCCGCATCCGCTGAACGCCCCTTTCGCCCTCGAACGCTTCACGACGGGCGCGTTGATCGACGAACACGGCGCGGCAGCCGTGGCCCACTGAAAGACCGCCGAAGGCCAGTCGAGAGAAGGACACCGTGCTGCTGATCAGCTGCCCCTGGTGCGGTCCGCGCGACGAGACCGAGTACCACTACGGCGGACAGGCCCATGTCCCCCACCCCGAGAACCCCATGGACCTCACCGACGAACAGTGGGCCCACTACGTCTTCTACCGCGACAACCCCAAGGGCCCCTTCGCCGAGCGGTGGGTGCACAGCACCGGCTGCCGCCGCTGGTTCAACGTCCTGCGCGACACCGCCACCCATGAGGTGCTGGCCTCCTACCGGCTGGACGAGCCCCGCCCCGAACTGCCCCAGTCCGGAGGGAACCGATGACCGACCAGCACTTCCGGCTCCCGCGCGGCGGCCGTATCGACCGCTCCACCGTGCTGCGGTTCACCGTCGACGGACGGGAGCTGACCGGGCACCCCGGAGACACCCTCGCCTCCGCGATGCTCGCGGGCGGCCTCATCGAGGTGGCGCCCTCGCTCTACCGCGGCCGCCCGCGCGGCGTCGTCGCCGCGGGCGTCGAGGAGCCCAACGCCCTTGTCCAGCTGGACGGTCCGTGCGCGGAGGGCATGCTCCCGGCCACGACCGTGGAGCTGTACGACGGCCTGTCCGCCACCACGCTCTCCGGGATGGGCCGGCTGGATCCGGCCCCCGACCCCGCCGTCCACGACAAGAAGTACGCGCACACCGACGTCCTGGTCGTCGGCGCCGGACCGGCCGGACTCTCGGCCGCCGCGGTCGCCGCCGGCTCGGGCGCCCGTGTGATCCTCGTCGACGAGCAGCCCGAGCACGGCGCCGGAGAGCGGGAGACCGAGTTGCGCGCGGCGCTCGACGCCGCCCCCGAGGCCGTCGTCCTGCACCGCACCACGGCCTTCGGGTCGTACGACGACAACTACGTGCTGGCGCTGCAACGCCGCACCGACCACCTCGGCGCCGACGCCCCCGAAGGCGTCTCCCGGCAACGGCTGTGGCACATCCGCGCCCGCCAGGTGATCCTGGCGACCGGCGCGCACGAGCGTCCGCTGGTCTTCGCCGGGAACGACCGGCCCGGGGTGATGCTCGCCGGGGCCGTGCGCACCTACCTCGACCGGTATGCCGTGGCGCCGGGTTCGCGGGCCGTGGTGAGCACGACCAACGACAGCGCCTACGACACGGTCGCCGCCCTGCACGCCGCGGGCGTCACGGTGGCCGCGGTCGTGGACGCGCGTGCCGAACTGTCCGGCCGGGCCGCCGAGATCGCCGCCGCGACCGGCGTGCGGGTGCTGACCGGCAGCGCGGTGGTGGACACCTCGGGCGACCACCGGATCACCGGCGTCACCGTCCAGGGCCTCGACGCCGACGGCCGGCTCACCGGGGAACCGGACCGTTTCGACTGCGACCTCCTCGCCGTCTCGGGCGGCTGGAGCCCCGTCGTCCATCTCCACAGCCAGCGTCAGGGACGGCTGCGGTGGGACGCCGAGCTGGTCGCCTTCGTGCCCGACGGGGCCGTACGGGACCAGCAGGTCGTGGGTGCGGCGCGCGGGACGTACGACCCCGACGCCTGCCTGGCCGAGGGGGCGCGGGCAGGTGCGGTGGCCGCGACGCGGGCCGGGTTCCCGGTCGCCGTACCGGCAGAGATCACGCGGCCCGCGCCCGGCCCGACGCGCGCCCTGTGGCTGGTGCCGGGAGCCGACGACGGCTGGGACACCCATTTCGTCGACCTCCAGCGCGATGTCACGGTCGCCGACGTCCGGCGCTCCACCGGCGCAGGTCTGCGCGGGGTGGAGCACATCAAGCGCTACACCTCGCTCGGCACGGCGAACGACCAGGGCAGGACGTCCGGCGTCAACGCGATCGGTGTCATCGCCGAAGTCCTCGGCGAAGGTGCCTCCCTTGGGGAGCTCGGCACCACGGCCTACCGGGCGCCCTACACGCCGATCGCCTTCGCGGCCCTCGCCGGACGGGAGCGCGGCGAACTGTTCGACCCGGAGCGGACCACGTCGATCCACGGCTGGCATGTGGCGCACGGCGCACGGTTCGAGGACGTCGGACAGTGGAAGCGCCCCTGGTACTACCCCCGGCCCGGCGAGGACATGGACACCGCCGTGGCCCGCGAGTGCCGTGCCGCACGGGAGGGGGTGGCGTTCATGGACGCCTCCACCCTGGGCAAGATCGAGATCCGGGGTGCGGACGCGGGCGAGTTCCTCAACCGGATCTACACAGGCCCCTTCAAGAAGCTGAAGCCCGGCACGGCCCGCTACGGCGTGATGTGCAAGCCGGACGGCATGATCTTCGACGACGGGGTGACCCTGCGCCTCGACGACGACCGCTACTTCATGACCACCACGACCGGTGGCGCCGCCGCCGTACTGGACTGGCTGGAGGAGTGGCTCCAGACCGAGTGGCCCGAACTCGACGTGTACTGCACCTCGGTGACCGAGCAGTGGGCGACCATCGCGGTCGTCGGCCCGAAGTCCCGCCAGGTCGTGGCCCGGCTCGCGCCCGGCGTCGACCTGTCGGCCGAGGCGTTCGGCTTCATGGCCTTCCGCGAGACCACGCTCGCCTCCGGCATCCCCGCCCGCATCTGCCGGATCTCCTTCTCCGGTGAACTCGCCTACGAGATCAACGTCTGCGCCTGGTACGGCCGCACCGTCTGGGAGCAGGTGCACGAGGCGGGGCAGCCGTACGGCATCACCCCGTACGGCACCGAGACCATGCATGTCCTGCGGGCCGAGAAGGGCTACATCATCGTCGGCCAGGACACCGACGGCACCGTCACCCCGCAGGACGCGGGCATGTCCTGGGCGGTGTCCAGACAGAAGGACTTCATCGGCAAGCGGTCCCACTCCCGCGCCGACACCGCCCGCTCCGACCGCAAGCAACTCGTCGGCCTGCTGCCGAGCGACCGCACGACCCGGCTGCCCGAGGGCACCCAACTCGTCGCGCCCGGCGTGCCGATCACCCCCGAGGCCGGGCCGGTGCCGATGCTCGGCCATGTCACCTCCAGCTACCACAGCCCGGCACTCGGCCGCCCCTTCGCCCTCGCCCTCGTCGCCGACGGACGGGCAAGGATCGGCGAGACCCTGCTCGCCCCGGTGGGCGAGGACCTGGTGCCCGTCGAGGTGGCCGACCTCGTCCTCTACGACCCCGAAGGGACCAGGCGCGATGGCTGAGCCGACGATCGAAGTACGGGAGAACGCACGGGTGAGCCCGTTGGCGCACCTGGCGGAGCGGATGCGGGCGGCGACGGTCACCGGCGCGCGTGGCGTCGCACTCACCGAGTGGCCGTTCCTCACCATGGCCGGCCTGCGCGTCGACCCGGCGTCCGAAGCGGCCCGGCGTATCGAGAGCGCCCTGGGCGCACCTCTCCCGCGGCGTTGCGGTGACACCGCCACGGCCGGCGGGCACACGGTCGTATGGCTGGGCCCCGACGAGTGGCTCGTAGTGTCCCGGGCCGAACCGGCCGCCATGACCGCCGAGTTGCGCGCGGCACTCGGTGCCGAGCCGGGCTCCGTCGTGGACGTCTCCGCGAACCGCACCACCCTGGAGCTGAGCGGACCGGCCGCCCGGCAGGTGCTGGAGAAGGGCTGCCCACTGGACCTGCATCCCCGGTCCTTCGGTCCCGGCAGAGCGGTGTCGACCACGGTGGGCCCCGTCGCCGTACTGCTCTGGCAGGTCGACGAGACGCCGACGTACCGGCTCTTCCCCCGCTCCTCGTTCGCCGACTACCTGGGGCGCTGGCTCATCGACGCGATGGGCGAGTTCGACGGACCGGAGGTGCCCTGATGCGAACGCCCGCCGAGCACGTACTCACCCTCGACTGCCCCGAGTCGCCCGGCATCGTCCATGCCGTCTCACGATTCCTGCTGGACCACGGCAGTGACATCCTCGACAACCAGCAGTTCGGCGACCGCCGCGACGGACACTTCTTCATGCGCGTCCGCTTCACCACCACAGACGACGGCAACGGCAACGGCAACGGCACGCGGATTCTGCGCCGCGACTTCGCCGCGGTGGCCGCCCCCTTCGCCATGCGGTGGCACCTCGAACCCGTCAGCACCCGGCGCCGGGTCCTGGTCATGGTGTCCCGCTACGGCCACTGCCTCAACGACCTGCTCTTCCGTACCCGCAGCGGTGACCTGCCCGTCGACGTGGTCGCGGTGGTCTCCAACCATCGCGACCACGAGGAGCTCGTCAAATGGCACGACATCCCGTTCTTCCATGTGCCGGTCACCGCCGCGACCAAGCCCGAGGCGGAGGCCCGGCTGCTGGAGATCGTCGACACCTTCGACGTCGACCTGGTGGTGCTGGCGCGCTACATGCAGGTGCTCTCCGACGGCCTGTGCACCCGGCTGGCCGGCCGCATGATCAACATCCATCACTCGTTCCTGCCGAGCTTCAAGGGCGCGAAGCCCTACCACCAGGCTCATGAGCGCGGCGTCAAACTCGTCGGCGCGACGGCCCACTACGTCACCGTCGACCTCGACGAGGGCCCGATCATCGCCCAGGAGGTCATCGACGTCGACCACAGCCACACCCCCGACGACCTCGCCGCGATCGGCCGCGACGCGGAGTCGGCGGCCCTGGCCCGAGCGGTCCGCTGGCACTGCGAGGGCCGGGTGTTCGTGCAGGGGAGGCGCACGGTGGTGCTCCGCTGACCGGCCGTGCCATGGACGGCACGTGGGGTGGCCGACCTCAACGATCAACCCGGGCCGTCGCGTTGGCGTCCTTTCGCACCGGAGGGGCAGCTCTGCCCCTCCGGTGACAGGGAGGCGGAGACCCGATGAAACAGAGGGCCGCGCGCACCGTCGTGTGCGCACTGGCGGCGGCGTTGTCCGTGACGGGCACGGCACTCACCTCGTCCGCACACGCGGCTCAGCCGCAGCGTGACCACGAGGCGACCCGTGCCGCCCTGCACGACCTGATCGACAAGGGCGGCTTACCGGGGGCCGCGGCCGAGGCGGTCGACTCCAGGGGGACCTGGTTCGCGGCTGCCGGGCACGCGGACAGCGACACGGGCCGTCAGCGCTCGCCCGGCGATCACTTCCGCGGGGCCAGCATCACCAAGACCTTCGTGGCGACCGTCCTGCTCCAGCTGGAGGCGGAAGGGCGACTGAGCCTGGACGACACGGTCGAGACATGGCTGCCCGGCCTGCTGCGCGGCAACGGCTACGACGGACGCGAGGTCACCCTGCGCCGGCTCCTCAACCACACCAGCGGCATCGCCGACTACACCGACGACCCGGAGTTCATCCACGGCGCCGCCGGTCCCGGCTTCCCCGAGCACCGGTACGACACCCACACACCCGAGGAACTCGTGGCGACGGCACTGAAGCACCCGCCGCTGCCCGACCCGGAGAAGTCCCCCTCGTATTCGAACACCAATTACGTGGTCGCCGGGATGGTCATCGAGAAGGTGACGGGCCGCTCGTACGCGCAGGAGATCACCCGCCGCATCGTCCGGCCGCTGAAGCTGCGCGGAACGTCGTTCCCCGGTACCTCGCCCCACATGCCGAAACCGCACCCCGTCGGCTACTCCCGGCTCCACCAGGACGCTCCCGACGCACCCGTCCACGACGCCACCGAGCAGAACATGACCTGGCTGGGCGCGGCCGGCGACGTCATCTCCACCAGCGGCGACCTCAACCGCTTCCAACATGCCTTGTTGCGGGGGAAGTTGCTGCCCCGGGCGCAGCTGAAGGAGATGCTCACCGAGGTCCCGGCGGGTGAGGGGCTCGGTTACGGGCTCGGGGTCGAGTTCGCGCGGCTGTCCTGCGGCGTGCGGATCGTGGGCAAGAGCGGCCGTACGAACGGCTCCCTGTCCGCGATGGTCGGCACGCTCGACGGCAGGCACCGGCTGACGTTCAACATCAACGGCGACTGGCTTCGGGACGGCTCGCTCTACGTGAACGTCATCGAAGCGGAGTTCTGCGGGACGGCCTCGTCCTCGAAGGGCAGGCCCTCCGCACCGGCCGATGTCACGTCTCAGGGGTAAAAGATCCAGGTCGGTCGGTGGTGAGCGGAATTCATCGGCGCTGACGTGGCACTTGGCTTGGCATGCAGGTGATACGAGAGGCGGCGCTGGGTTCGCGCCGCTGGGGCCGGGCCGCCGGTGAGGCCGCCCGGCGGGCATGGGCCGAGCCGGGACGTGAGCGGGATCTGGTGATGCAGTCCTGCAAGGCGGCGCTGGCGGCGTGCATCGCGTGGGCGGTGGCCGGCTGGTGGCTGAAGGCGCCGATGGCGTTCGTCGCGCCATGGGTGGCGATCGTGCTGGTGGAGTCGACGGTGTACCGGTCGATCGCGCACGGTCTGCAACAGCTGGCGGCCATCGCCACCGGAACGGTGGTGGCCACCGGCGTCGCGCTGCTGCTGGACTCCCCGTCGGTGGCGATGGCCCTGGTGCTGCCGGCCGTCGTGCTGCTGGGCAGCTGGCAGCGCCTGGGCAGCCAGGGTGTCTACGCGGCCACCGGCGCCCTGTTCGTCCTGACCATGGGCCCGATCAGCGTCACGGCCTCGGCCGCCCGGATCGCGGAGGCCGTGTTCGGCGCGGTGGTCGGCATCGCCGTCAACGGGCTGATCCGGCCCCCGGTCTACCTGCGCAGCACCCGCGCCGCACTGGAGGACGCGGCCGACGAGGCGCAGGAGATCCTGGAGAAGGTGGCCGACGGGCTGGCCGCCGACGAGTGGGACGCCCACACCGCCGACGCCCTGCACGAACGCGCGCTGCGGCTGTGCCGACTGGTGGACCAGGCCCGGGCCGCGGTCGGCTGGAGCCGGGAGAGCCTGCGCGTCAACCCCCGCCGCCGCAGCCGCGTCGGCTCGCCTCCCGGCCAGGACTACGACGACGCCGTCACCGTCCTCGACTACGTGGCCGTCCACACCGCGGGCGTCACGCGGGCCGTGCTGGAGGCCAGCGACGACGACCGGGCGGGACTACGGCCGAGCCGGCACGTCGGCAAGTCGTACGCCGAGTTCCTGCACAACAGCGCCCGCGCCATCGGGCTCTACACCCGCAGCAGGTTCGCCCCGGGAGGGCAGGACCGCGGGGCCGACGAGGAGCTGCACGACGTGGTCGACGGCATGGTCCGGGCCTTGGACGACCTGCGGCGACAGCTGCCCCGCGCGATATCCGACGACCCCGACGCCCTGGCCACCTACGGCACGATCCTCACCCAGGCCCGCCGCCTGGCCGACCAGCTGGGCCGGCGCTGATCGCCCCCGGCCGCGTGCCCTTGGCAGCGGACCCGCGACCCTAGAGGGCGGTCATCGGGGCGCTGATCACGTGTCCGCGTCGGCGTGTCCGTGGGCCCGCTCGCGCCGGGTCGGTCGTGTCCGGGTCGGTCGTGTCCGGGTCGGCGTGTCCGTGGCCGCTCGCCGGTGGGGCGCACGCTCCCGGGCCCGCCCCTCGCCGGTCGCACGCTCCCGAGCCCGCCCCTGCGCTGGTCACCACGCTCCCGGGCCCGCCCCTCACCGGTCCCGCCTCCCGAGCCTTCCCCCTCCCGCCCGCGTTTCGCCGGGTGGTGGCCGCGGCACTCGGGGAGTCCACGAGCGTGCCCCGTGCCGAGCTGACCATCGCTGAAGGACTGGCGTACCGGGACTCCCGGCCGGCAGCCGGGCGGAACAGAAGGTGGTCGATGACGACGATCGGCGTGGAAGAGGGCTACCTGCTGCTCGACCCGGTCACGGGCCTGCCCGTGCCCCAGGCCGACAAGGTGCGCGCCGCGGCCGGTGTGGGGCGTCTCGTGGCCGACCGGGAGGTGCACCACGAGCTGCTCCAGGCCCAGATCGAGGTGGCCGCACCGGCGTGCGACACCCTCGAGGAGGTCGCGGGTCATCTGCTGCGGCTGCGGCACGCCGTCGGCGTGGCCGCCGAGGAGCACGGCTCCCGGCTCGCGGCCGGCGGGACGTCACCCCTGCGACACGGGCGCCCCGTGGCCGTCACCGACGAGGCCCGCTACCGGGCCATGGTCGCGCAGGCACCGCAGCTGGTGGCGGAGCAGCTGGTCAACGGCATGCACGTGCACATCGCCGTCCCCGACCGGGAGGCGGGGGTGCAGGCCCTGAACCGCATCCGGGTCTGGCTGCCGACGCTCACCGCCATGTCCGCGAACTCCCCGCTGTGGGACGGCCACGACACCGGCTTCGCGAGCTGGCGCACGGTGGTCTTCAGCCGGTGGCCGGTCAGCGGCATGCCGCCGACCTTCCGGGACGCCGACGACTACGACGAGCGCGTGCAGGGGCTGATGGACGCCGGTCTGATCGCCGACACCGGTCAGCTGTACTGGCAGGCCCGCCTGTCGGCCGGTGCACCCGCCGTCGAGGTGCGCTGCATGGACGTACAGCTCGGCGTGGACGAGGCGGTCATGCTCGCCGGAAGCGCCCGGGCCCTGGTGGACACCGCCCTCGCGCAGTCGCGGGCCGGGGTGCCCGCGCCCGACCGCGCCCCGGAGCTGCTGCAGGCCACCATGTGGCATGCCGCCCGTCATGGCCTCGGCGACACCCTGGTCGACCCCGGGGGTGCGCTCCAGCGGGCCGGTGACGTGCTGTACGAGTTCCTGCGGCACGTCGGTCCCGCTCTGGACGCGTCGGGGGACACCCGCCAGGTCACGTCCTTGATCCACCGGCTGCTCCAGCACGGCACGGGCGCCGACCGGCAGCGGGCCGCCCTCGCCGCAGGGGGCCTGCGGGCGGTGACGGACCTGATCGGCGTCCAGAGCACGATGCCGTGACGGGGATTATTCTGCTCAGATGAGTACCTTATGTCTCATATGCGCAGTGCAGGGTTACCTTTCCGAAGGCTGGGAACTCAGGGCACACAACATCCCGACCCCTCCGCCCAGGACCGGGTCGTCCCCACCCCGCGGCCGGCGTTCGGGCCCCTAGGAGTGAACGTGAGCATGCGTATCGGAGTGGAGGAGGAGTTCCACATCCTCGAGGTGGAGAGCGGTCTGCTCGTACCACGGGCCGACGCGATCCTGCGGCGGGTTCCCAGCCGGAGCTTCCAGACCGAACTGCATCAGTGCACGGTGGAGTCCAACAGCGCCGTGCACACGTCCCTGCGCGACCTGTACGACGACCTCACCGGCACGCGCCGCCGGCTCGACGCGGCGGCCTCCTCCCTGGGACTGGCCGCGGTGGCCGCCGGTACCGCACCCCTGGCCCCCGCCGCGGCGGCGAACCTCACCGCGGACCCCCGCTACCGCCACATGGCCGACGAATACCGCAAGGTCGCCGACGAGCAGCTCATCTGCGGCGCCCAGGTCCATGTCGACGTCCCCGACCGCGACACCGCCGTACGCGCCATGTGCGAGGTCTCGCCTTGGCTGCCCGTCCTCCTGGCCCTCTCCGCCAGCTCCCCGTTCTGGCAGGGCGCCGACACGGGATACGCGAGCTGGCGCACCATGCTGTGGCAGCGCTGGCCCACCGCGGGCCCGGTCGGCTGCTACTCCGGCGCGGCCGAGTACGACGCGGCGGTCGACGACTTCGTACAGTCCGGCGTCATCAGCGACCCGGGAATGATCTACTACGACGTCCGTCCGTCGGCCCATCTGCCGACGCTGGAGCTGCGGACGTGCGACGCCTGTCCGCGCCCCGAGACCGTCGTCCTCATCGCCGGACTCTTCCGCGCCCTGGTGGCCGAGGCACTCGAACGGCTGCACAGGGGAGAAACCCCGGCCTGCGGCGGCCGGCACGAGTGGCTGCGCGGCGCGTCCTGGCGTGCCGCCCGGTCGGGGCTGGAGGGCACGCTCGTCGACCCCGAGACCCGTCGGGAGGCCCCCGCGCCCCGGGTCGTGCGCAGGATGCTCCTCCGGCTGCGGCCCGCGCTGAAGGCCCAGGGAGACTGGCGGACCGTCCGGACGCTGGCCGAGGCGGCCCTCGCGGACGGCAGCGCCGCCCATCGCATGCGCCGCACGGCACGGCGGGAGGACCTGCTGGGCTGCGTCGACATGCTGATCGCCGAGACCCGCGGCGAACGCGCGGACCGCAAGGCCGTGTCCTTCGAGCGCAGGAGTGCCCCCGCCGTCGTCGCGGACGGTTCCCCCAGCTTCGCCGACCCCCGGTCGGCGGTCGGCGCACTGCGCCGACACGGACAGTCGCCGCCGCCCTGAGTGGCGCAACCGTGCGAGGAAGGGTTTTGTCACCAGAAAGGATTTCGTGATGTCTCGCACCACCGCCCAGGCCCCGACCGGCGGCCGTGCCCCGACGCTCGTGTCCCCGCACGTCGTCGTCGACCCCCAGAAAGGAGGCGGGACGTCATGTGCGGTCTGAGCGGCGAAATCCGCTTCGACGGACGGCCGGCCGACCCGACAGCCGTCGCACGCATGACCGACCGGCTTACCCCCCGAGGACCCGACGGACACGGCACCTGGGCCCGCGGACCGGTCGCGCTGGGACACCGACGGCTGAAGATCATCGACCTCTCGGACCGGGGTGCCCAGCCCATGACCGATGCGCGGGCAGAGGTCACCGGCGTCTTCAACGGCTGCGTCTACAACCACGCCGAACTGCGCGAGGAACTGCGCCGCCTCGGACACCGCTTCCGGTCGACCTCGGACACCGAGGTGGTGCTCAAGGCCTACCAGCAGTGGGGCACCGCCTGCGTCGAGCACTTCCGCGGCATGTTCGCCTTCGCGATCGTCGAGCACCGCACCGGCCGCGTCGTCCTCGCCCGGGACCGGCTCGGCATCAAGCCCCTGTACCTGGCGCGGACCCCGGGCCGGTTGCGGTTCGCCTCCACCCTGCCCGCGCTCCTCGCCGCCGGAGACGTGGACACCTCCCTCGACCCGGCCGCTCTCCACCACTACCTGAGCTGGCACGCCACCGTCCCGGCGCCGCACACCGTCCTCAACGGGGTGCGAAAGCTCCCGCCGGCCACCGTGCGGATCGTCGAACCGGACGGCACCCACCGGGACCACCGCTACTGGCAGCCGTCCTACACGCGCCGGGCAGAATTCGCCGGCATGGGCGCCGACGAGTGGCGGGACGCGGTGCTGGAGGCACTGCGCGTCGCCGTGCGCCGCAGAATGGTGTCCGACGTCCAGGTCGGAGTCCTGCTCTCGGGCGGCCTCGACTCCAGCCTGATCGTCGCACTGCTGGCCGACGAGGGGCAGCGCGACCTGATGACGTTCAGCGTCGGCTTCGAGACGGAGGGCGGCGAGAAGGGCGACGAGTTCCGGTACTCGGATCTGGTCGCCCGGGAGTTCGGGACCGACCACCGGCAGCTGATGGTGCCCTCCGACCGGGTGTCGACGGCTCTGGACGCGGCGGTCGAGGCGATGAGCGAGCCGATGATCAGCCATGACGTGGTCGCCTTCCACCTGCTGTCCGAGCAGGTGTCCAAGGAGGTGAAGGTCGTACAGAGCGGGCAGGGCGCCGACGAGGTCTTCGCCGGCTACCACTGGTATCCGCGGCTCGCGGAGGTCGCCCGCGAGGACGAGCCGGAGCGGTACGCCGACACGTACTTCGACCGGTCCCACGGCGACCTCTCCCGCATCCTGCGCCCGGACCTGCTGCCCGCCGAGGACGTCTCGACCCGCTTCGTCCATGAGCACATGGCGGCGCCGGGGGCGCAGACCGCGCTGGACGCGGCCCTGCGGCTGGACACCCACGTCATGCTCGTGGACGACCCCGTCAAGCGCGTCGACAACATGACCATGGCCTGGGGGCTGGAAGCCCGGGTGCCCTTCCTCGACCACGAACTGGTGGAGCTGGCGGCGGCCTGCCCGCCGGAGCTCAAACTCGCCGACGACGGCAAGGGCGTGCTGAAGCAGGCGGGCCGCAAGCTCCTGCCCCGCGAGGTCGTCGACCGGCCCAAGGGCTACTTCCCGGTCCCGGCCATCCGGCACATGGCGGGCCCCGTCCTGGACCGGGTCCGGGCAGCGCTCGGGGCACCCGAGGCCCGGCGACGCGGTCTGTTCGAGCAGTCGTACGTGGCGGAGCTCCTCGCGGCTCCCGACGAGCACCGGACCAGGCGCGGTGCGAACGCCCTGTGGCAGATAGCTTTGCTGGAGATATGGCTGCAGACCCACGGAATCAAGTGACCGAAGACGGGGGTGTGCGGGCGGCACACCTCTCCTCGCCCCTGCTCGCTCGTCCCACGGCACTCGACATGACCCCCGTGCAGCCCCCGGACGGCCCGGCGGGGGACCGGTACGACGCTGCCCGCGCCGCCGCCCCGGTGCCGGTGCCGCTGCCCGAGGCAGGTGGTCCGCGCGATGCCGTGACCCGGCTGCGGGCACACGGCTGCTGGTATCCCTCGGCCAACCCCGAGGGCACCGAGGTGGCCTTCATCTGCGACCGCGGCGGCGTTCCCCAGCTCTGGGCGGGCTCCGTCGCCGGCGACGAGGTGCGGCTGCTCGACTCCTCACCCGATCCCGTCAAAGAGGTCTCCTGGTCACCGGACGGCCGCTGGATCGCGTACACCACCGCGCCGGGCGGCGGTGAGCACTCACGGGTGCTGTGCGTGCGGCCCGACGGAACCGGCCGGCGCATGCTGGCGGGCGCCGACCCGGCCAGCTCCGCCTATCTGGGGTGCTGGGCGCATGACGGCTCGTCCGTCGCCGTCACCGTCGCGCCACCGGCCACGCCCGCGTACGGGGGCTTCGCGGGGCGCGCGCCGACGGAGCCGGAGCCGGTCGACGGCCACGCCGTCGGGCTGCAACCGGCGGCCGACTGGACGGAGCGGGACGGCCACGCCACCCTCCTCGGCCCGGCGGCGTACGACGCGGCCCCGGCGGACGCCATGCCTTCGGGCGACCAGCCGCCGCCCTTCGACTCACAGGCCCTCGACTCACAGTTCCTCGATTCACAGTTTCTCGATTCACAGGCTGTGGCCTCACAGTCCCTCGACGCACCGGCCATGGACTTGTCGGACATCGGCTCACCGGCCATCGGCTCGCCCGACATCAACCTGCCCGACATCAGCACGCCCGACATCGACGCGCCGGACGTCAACGCCTCGGACGTCACGCCCTCGCCCATGCCACCGCCGCCACCGCCGGACCTCACATCGTCCGACGTCGCCCCCCCGGTGGCATCTTCAGCCCGGCGCGAAGGCGGCCTGTCGGTCTATCTGATCGACCCCGACGGCCTCGCTTCCCCCGTCCTGCTCACCACCGAGACGCACGCCGCCTCCCTGCGCGTGTGCGATCTCAGCCATGACGGCCGCCTCGCACTGCTGCGCCGGGGACCGCGTGGACGGCGGGAGGCCGTCGTCCGGCGTACCAGCGACTCGGAGATCACCTTCGCCATGCCGGTCGCCGACGGCGACCCCTGGATCGGCCGGTTCTCGCTCGACGGGCGGACGCTGTGGCTGCGCAGCAACGCCGACCGGGAGTTCGCGGCCCTCCTCGCGGTCGCTCTGGACACCGACGGCGAATCGCTCGGCGTGTCCACCGTCGCGGAACGCGAGGGCAGCGACCTCGAGCTGCTGCAGCTGGCGCACGACGGCCGTACGGCCGCGCTGGCGTGGAACGTGCAGGGCGCGAGCGAGTTCGAACTCGTCGAGACCTTCCCGGCCGGGCGGGTCCCGGACCGCATCGGCCCGCTGCGGCCCGTCCCCCTGTCCCACGAGGTCGTCACCCGCGTGACGGCCGCCGGGACCGGGCGCCTGCTGCTCGCGCTGTCCGGGTCACAGCGTCGGCCGGGCATCTGGTGGGCCCACGAAGGCGTGTCCACGCTGCGCACCCCGTGGTCCTCCCAGGACGAGGACGCCGTCCCGCCCGGCCGCCCACCGGTACGCCCCGTCCCGTTGCGTCTCACCGCGAGGGACGGCCTGCCCCTGAGCGGTTGGTACTACAGGGCCCCGGGGCGGGCGACGGACGAACCGGCACCCTGTGTGATCCACCTGCACGGCGGCCCCGAGGAACAGGAACGGCCGGTGTTCAATCCGCTCTACCACGAGCTGATCGGGCGCGGCCTCGACATCTTCGCCCCCGACGTCCGGGGCTCCCTGGGCCACGGCCGCTCGTTCGTCGACGCGGACCTCGGTGCGGGCCGCTTCGCGGCGTTCGACGACGTCGCCGACTGCGCGGCCCACGCGGTCGTGGCCGGGCCCGCCGATCCGACCCGGCTCGCGGTCATGGGACGTTCGTACGGCGGCTATCTGACCTTCGCCTCCGCCGTGTGGCATCCGGACCTGTTCCGGACCGGGGTCGCCGTCTGCGGCATGTCCGACTTTCTCACCTTCTTCGCCGGCACCGAGACCTGGATCGCGGAATCGGCGGCGCACAAGTACGGCCACCCGGAACGCGACCTCGAACTCCTGCGCTCCCTGTCGCCGATGAGCCGCATCGACGCACTGCGCGTCCCCGTGCTCGCCGTCCACGGCGAACACGACACCAATGTGCCGCCGGGGGAGTCCCAGCAGTTCGTGCGCGCGGCGCGGGAGCGGGGCATCGACGCCCATCTGCTGACCCTGCGGGACGAGGGCCACGACTTCCTGCGCGCGGACAGCCGACGCCTGTTCCGCCGATCCGCCGCCGACTGGCTGCAACGGCATCTGTACTAGGTGACGGAAGACGCTCCGGCAGCGGGCGCCGCACGTGTGCCGTGGCGACACGGTCCCGGACGACGGCGCGCTCGATGCCGCGTTCGCGGAGAGGGTGCGCCCTGACGGGCGCGGCCATCGGCGTCCCCTATCTGCTCGAACCGGCACCGAGGAATACCCGGCTCTGTCCTGTCTTGGCGTGAGGGAGGCAGAAGACGACGTGCCGGCGGGTCAGTCCTCGCCTCGCACGACGTTCCATTCGTCCCCCCGGCGCTTGGGGCCGTCGTCACCGTCGAAGGTCGCGCGCTCGCAGGTACGTATGCACTGCCCGTGCAGCCTGCGTGCGGTGGCCCAGCCCGTCTCGGGGCGTCGGACGGTGGTCGTCTGCTTGGTTTCCGCGTTCACGGCGGTCATCTTCCTTCTTCCTCAGGCCCCTGGGGCCGGTGCGAGTGGTCACCCGACACCGTGACCGGGTTTCCGCGGGCCGCCACGGGAAACTCCCCCGGCCCGTGGCGGCCCGCCCGGGGCTAGACGGCCAAGGTCACCGCCATGGCGATCAGTCCGATCGCGACCAGCGCCACCACCACCATGATCAGGGCCAGTGGCATCGGCCCCCACCCCTTGCGCAGCTCGTGCTGCGGATGGGAGATGGCGGACGTTCCGCCCGCTTCCGCGGGCGGGGTCTCGCCGGGTGGCACCCCGCTTCCGGGTTCGAGTCCTGGCGTTCGTGACGGCTCGGGGTCAGGGGTTGTCATGGCGCTCCTCCTCTCGGTTTCCGGGCCGTTTCAGCGGTTGGGCCGGGCGGAGCTGATGTCGCCGAGTGCCGAGTCCGGGTCACGCTCGATGGCGAGGTCTCCGATGGAGACGATGCCCACCGGGTGACTCTCCCGGTCGACGACCGGAACACGCCGGACGGAGTGCTCGCGCATCATCCGCACGGCGACGATCAGGTCGTCGTCGGGCCCGACCGTGACGAGGTCCTCGCTGCACGCCTGCACCACGGTCGTACGGTCCGGGTCGCCGCCCTCCGCCATCGCGCGGATCACCAGATCACGGTCGCTGACCAGCCCGCGCAGCCGATCGCCCTCGGTGACCAGGACGGCACCGATGTCGTCGTCGCGCATCATCCGGGCCACCGCCTGCACCGAGGTGTGCGGTTCGACGGTCGTCGGGTCGGTCGTCATGACGTCGCGGACATGCTGAGTCATGGGAACGTCCCTCCGTGGACTTGAGGCGGTGCTGTTCACCGCCGTGCAGCGGCCGAGTACCCGCAGGCGACCGTGGCTCTCACGCCCATGCCGAGGGGTCTTGCGCGCGACCTCTTCGCCGCGTCGCCCGTGAGGTCCGGCCCGCCGGAGCGTGGCACAGTGGCCGTATGTGCGGCCGCTATGCCTCCACCCGCAGCCCCGAGGACCTGGCGCAGCTGTTCCGGGTGTCCGACTGGCAGCCCGAGGAGACCCTCGCGCCGAGCTGGAACGTGGCGCCGACGGACGAGGTGTACGCCGTCCTGGAGCGCACACCGCGCGACGCCGGCGAGGACGAACCCGCGCGTCGTCGGCTGCGTCCGCTGAAGTGGGGACTCGTGCCCTCCTGGGCGAAGGACACCAAGATCGGCGCGCGGCTCATCAACGCGCGGGTGGAGACCGTGCACGAGAAGCCCGCCTTCCGCCGCGCGTTCGCCAAGCGCCGGTGTCTGCTGCCGGCCGACGGTTTCTACGAGTGGGACGAGGTCAAGGACCACAAGTCGGGCAAGGTGCGCAAGCAGCCGTACTTCATCCACCCGGAGGACGAGCAGGTGATGGCCCTCGCCGGGCTCTACGAGTACTGGCGTGATCCGCACGTCAAGGATGCCGACGACCCGGCCGCCTGGCTGATCACCTGCACGATCATCACCACCGAGGCCACAGACGCCGCCGGCCGCATCCACCCTCGCATGCCCCTCGCGCTCACCCCCGACCACTACGACGCCTGGCTCGACCCCCGCCACCAGGACACCGACGATCTGCGCGAGCTGCTCGCCCCGCCGGCCGGCGGCCATCTGGACGCGCGGCCCGTTTCGCCCGCCGTCAACAGCGTCCGCAACAACGGCCCGCAGTTGCTGGACGAGATCCCCGCGCCCTGAAAGGGAAGGCCCGCGCCGACGCCGGGTGTGCCGGCGGCGGTAGCCGAGGGAGCCTGACGTGATGACATGAAGACATGAATGAGTCTTCATTCATTCCTGTATCGTGCGGGCATGTCCTCCACGCTCACCAGGCCGCCGGCCGGCCGTGCCGCGCCCGTACGTCCCGGGACCGCACCCCGCAGGCGCACCCGGCTCCTCGCGCTGCCGGAAGTCCGCTGGGCCGCCGCGGCCACCACGCTGTTCCTCCTCGCGCTGCCCCTGCAACTCGCCGGAGCACCCGCCTGGAGCTGGGGCCCGATGTACGCGCTGTGCTACGCCACGGGTGGCTGGGAACCGGGCTGGGCAGGGCTCAAGGCGCTCAAGGGCAAGACCCTCGACGTCGATCTGCTGATGGTCGTCGCCGCGCTCGGCGCCGCCTCCATCGGGCAGGTGATGGACGGCGCCCTGCTGATCGTCATCTTCGCCACCTCCGGCGCCCTGGAGGCGCTCGCCACCGCCCGCACCGCCGACTCGGTGCGCGGCCTGCTCGACCTGGCCCCCGCCACCGCCACCAGGATCGCCCCCGGCGGAACCGAACAGGCCGTTTCCGTCGAGGAGTTCGAGATCGGGGACACCGTCCTCGTACGCCCCGGAGAACGCCTCGGAGCCGACGGCCGGGTGCTGGACGGAAGCAGCGAGGTGGACCAGGCGAGCATCACCGGAGAACCGCTGCCCGCCGCGAAGCAGCCCGGCGACGAGGTGTTCGCCGGCACCCTCAACGGCACCGGCGCGCTGCGCGTGCGGGTGACGCGCGACGCCTCCGACTCCGTGATCGCCCGGATCGTACGCCTGGTGGAGGAGGCTTCCGAGACCAAGGCACCCACCCAGCTGTTCATCGAGAAGGTCGAACAGCGTTACTCCCTCGGCATGGTCGCCGCGACCCTCGCGGTGTTCGGTGTGCCCCTCGCGTTCGGCGAGGAGTTCTCCGCGGCCCTGCTGCGCGCCATGACCTTCATGATCGTGGCGTCACCGTGCGCGGTGGTCCTGGCCACCATGCCGCCCCTGCTGTCGGCCATCGCCAACGCCGGACGGCACGGTGTGCTGGTGAAGTCCGCGGTGGTGATGGAACGCCTCGGCCAGATCGACGCCGTCGCGCTGGACAAGACGGGCACGCTCACCGAGGGCACGCCGCGCGTCACCGACGTGAGAGCGCTGCCCGGGCCCGGACCCGCTTCGGCCGAGGACGCGCTGCTGACACTCGCCGCGGGCGCCGAGCACGCCAGCGAACACCCGCTGGCCCGCGCGGTGGTGGCCGCGGCACACGAACGCCGGCTCGACCCGCCCCCCGCGCGGGACTTCTCCTCCGCGCCCGGCGTCGGTGTGAAAGCCGTCGTCGGCGGCCGTACGGTCGAGGTCGGCGCCCCGGCCCGGCTGCTCGGCCGGCTCGACGGCACCGAGGCCGAGGCGAGCCGAATCGCCGCACTGGCCGAGGAACTCGAACACTCCGGCCGTACCGCCGTGCTCGTGACCGTCGACGGCACCCCCGCCGGACTGCTCGGCATCGCGGACCGGCCACGCCCCGACGCCGCCGCGACCGTCGCCGCCCTCACGGCCCTCACCGGCTCCGCTCCGGTCCTGCTCACCGGCGACAACCCCCGGGCCGCCGCCCGGCTGGCCGCCGAGGCGGGCATCGAGGACGTGCGGGCCGGGCTGCTCCCGCAGGACAAGATGGCCGCCGTCAAGGAGCTGGAGGGCGCGGGCCGCAAGGTGCTGATGCTCGGGGACGGCGTCAACGACGCGCCCGCGCTGGCCGCCGCGCACATCGGCGTCGCCATGGGCCGGGCGGGCTCCGACCTGGCCCTGGAGACCGCCGACGCGGTGATCGTCCGCGACGAACTCGCCGCCGTCCCCACCACCGTGGCCCTGTCCCGCCGCGCCCGCCGACTGGTCGTGCAGAACCTCGTCATCGCCGGGGTGTTCATCCTCGGGCTCGTCACCTGGGACCTCGTCGGCACCCTGCCCCTGCCGCTCGGCGTCGCCGGCCACGAGGGCTCCACGGTCCTCGTCGGCCTGAACGGACTGCGCCTGCTGCGGGACGCGGCGTGGCGGCGGGCGGCGGCGGACGCGATGGACGGGACCGAGCGGTGACGGATGCGACCGGGCCGGGTCGGAGGCCGACCGGCTGACCCTCGCGGCCGGCGGCCCACCCGGGTGAGGTACCCCGAGCGGGCCGCCGGCCCTTGCCGGTCACTCACTTCGACTCGACTCGACGTCGAAGCCGGAGCCGAAGCCGACGTCGACTTCTTGCTCAGGCGCAGCGACCCGCCGGTCGCGCCCGCGTCACCACGTCCGTGCTGCCGGTCGTCGAGTCCAGCCACACCACCTGGCCACCCGCCACGGCCGCCGCCGACGACTGCTCACCGCGGTTGCAGGAGACCCGGCCCTTGCGGGTGCCGGGATCGCCGGGCGCGCCGGCCGCTGGGAACTGGTACAGCTTGGGCGCCGATTCATTGCTGATCGCGGCACCGACCGGATACGCGCCGACCGTCACCCTGTCCTCGGAGACCGTTACGTCGTAGGCGTTGAGCGCTTCGGGCCCGGTCTCCGGGCTGAGGTCCACCACGCCGGAACCGTCGAGCGCGGCACGGCGCAAGGTGGTCCCGCCGTCCGACCCGTCCTCGTCGAGCAGCCAGAAGACATGCGTGCCGTTGACGGCGGTCGGGCCGAGGCTCGTCCCGTCCGCAGCCGGCTGGATCAGCCTGTTCTCGCCGGTCGCGACATCGATGACCCGTGTGGTGACCGCGTACTCGGCGCGCACCCGCCGCCGCTCCTGGTAGGCGACCTTGCCGGCGCTCACCGACGGGGCCCACGCCCGGTAGTACGTGCCACCGCCGATGCTCTCCACCTTCGCCGGGTCCTTGATGCTCAGGTACGCCACCGCCCGGCGTCCGCCATAGGTCACGTAGTCGAAGGCCACGAGGTCACCGTCGATGTCCACCGAACTGCCGGGAGTCCTGCCGTGCCACAGCTTCTTCACCGGACCGCCGGCCAGCGGTCTGGCCAGCACGTCGACACCGTCGGCGCCGTACGCCTGCCACACCACCGTGCGGCCGTCGGTGGCCGGATTGACGTGATAGCGGCCGTCGTTGGGGCTCATCAGCCTGATCTGCCCCCTGCCGTCGGCACGCCCGGCCCACACCGAGTACGGCTCCGCGCCCGCCTCGTCGGACTTGGACGCCGCCCACCAGCCGCCGCCCGCACCGAGGTTCGTGCGGCTCGTGTTGATCCGGTCCAGCAGCCGCTCCGAGTCCACACCGAGCGCCGACTCCCAGCCGGGCACTATGCCGTGCGCGGTGAAGGCCCGGCGCAGTGCCTTGCGCCCGGCGGCCGGGACGGCGAGGTCCTCGGCCGCGGCCAGCACCGCGGCCCGGGCCTCGGTGAATCCGTCCAGCGGTGTGAGGTACTCGGTCAGCGCCCGGTACACGACCCGGTCGGTGACCTCTGCGCCCAGATCCTCCCGGGCGTCCCACAACGCGCCGCCGAATATGGTGGAGTTGAGGTGGACGCCCCCGTTGTCGGTCGCGAAACCGACGCCGAGGAACGACTTGGCCGTGGTCCGGCCGTCGCCCATATCGCGCAGCGCGCACTCCCGCGGGGCCTTGGTCCGGCAGAGCCGCTCGCCGAGGAGGCCCGAGTCCGGGTCCGTCACCGAGATGCCGTACGCCCGCGCCTCGATGGCATTGCCGAAGTAGTCGGCGACGGCCTCGTTCACTGCCCCGGACTGACCGGCGTAGACCAGGTTCGCGGAGTGCTCGATCACGCCGTGCGTCATCTCGTGGCCGACGACGTCGAGGGCCGCGGAGAGCGGACGGTACTCGGCGTCACCGTTGCCGTACACCATCTTCTGCCCGTCCCAGAAGGCATTGACGTACGGCTGCCCGTAGTTGGTCACGCCCACGAGGGAGTTCACCGTCATGCCGCGGCCGTCGAGGCTGTCGCGGCCGTGCTGGGTCCTGAAGTAGTCGTGGACCTGCGCGGCGGCCCAGTGCGCGTCCACGGCGCCCGAGTCGGTGGCCTCGGCGCCGAACACGGGGGTCGGGGAGCCGAACTCCTGGATGCCTTCCGGCCATTGTCCGGCCACGTCGGAGGCCCACTTGCCGCGCCCGTCCCAGGTCGACAGGGTGTGGTCCGCGGCCGTGCGGGAGCGGTCGCGCAGGACGTACAGGCCACGGCTGTCGTCGTGCTCGATGTCCAGGGGGACGGAGGTGCCGTCGAGCCGGACGCCGCTGCCCTTCTCGGCGAGCGCCTGCCGCGGCGCGCCCGTGTCCGGCGCGGGCCTTCCGGCCGGCGTGCGCGGCGCGCCGAACGTCTTGATACCGCTGTACTGAAGGACCGGATATCCGGCCCGGGCGTCGATGTAGACCTCGCGGCGCACCGGTTGGCCGCTCGCCGGGTCCGTGCCGTGCACGGTGACGTGCCGGGTGAGAACGCCCGCCCCGGTGGGCAGTACGACGAGGCCGCGCGCGGTGCCCGTCAGCGAGGGTTCCTCGGCGGCGCCCTCGAGCCGCTGTACCGCGGCGAAGTCGCGGTCACCGAGCTCGGTGAGCACCGCGGCCACGGCCCGCTCGACCGCGAGCTCCTCACCGACCTCGGGGGTCGTGGCGGTCGTCAGCTCGGTGAAGTACTTGCCCGAGGTGCCGGTGACGATCCTTCGCCCCTGCTCGCGCTCCATACGGACGACGTACTGCCCGCCCAGCACCGGGACACCGCGGTGCCGCTGCTGGAGCCGGACGGTCTGCCGCCCTTGGGCCGTGGTGGTCCCGGCCGGCACCAGATCGCGCCGGGCCTGCGGGATCCGGTAGCGGCCCTGCTCGCCGTCCAGGTAGGCACGGGCCGCGTTCGCCGCGCTGCCCGTGGCGGGGGCCTCTTCACGGATGCCCCGGACCAGGGACGGGGTCCGGGTCGCCCGCCCGGGGAGCACCTCGCCGGGGCTCGGCGCAGGCGAGGTGACTTCGTCCGCGGCCTGTCCCGCGGTCTGCCCGACGGTCGGCACGGCGGCGTCGGCGGGTGCCGCCGAGACGACGAGTGCGACGACGCTCAACAGCGCCGCCGCACCCGGTAAACCGCTCAGGCGTAATCCCCGGCCGCCTCGGCGGCTGCGGGTTCTGCCGGTGGATCGTCTGGAGTGACGCATGGTCTCCCAACCCCCCTCGATCGAGGTGCCGGTGGCATGGCGCCGCCCGGCCTCGGTCATCGAAGCGGCGAAGCGCCGTTCCATCAACGGGGCGCCCGGGCCCACAGGTGACTTCCGGCCGCGGCGCCGGAGCTCCTTGGACTGTTCGTACAGGCATTGGACGCGTAGTCTAGACCTGGACTCGGTGGAGCAGGCCGAGCGCGAGGGTGGACGGGAGGCGTGGCGGTGGCCGAGCAGACGGTGGAATCCGAGCGGGTGGAAGCCCAGCGATCTGAATCCCAGCGGTCGGAATCCCAACGGGTGGAATCCGAACGGGACGCGATCGTCGCCGCGCTGGCGCCGGTCGTCGATGGGCTGGCGGCGACGTTCGGGCCGATGTGCGAGGTGGTTCTGCACGACTACCGGCAGCCGGAGGCGTCCGTGGTCGCCGTGGCCGGTTCGGTTACCGGGCGGGCCGTGGGCGGCGCGATGAGCGAGATCGGCATGCGGATCGTCGCGCGCGGCGACGAGGCCGGCGACGAGCTGAACTACGTCACCCGGACCCGGGCCGGCGGTCTGGTCAAGGCGTCCACGATGGTGCTGCGGGACTCCACGGGCACGGTGTTCGGCGCCCTCTGCGTCAATCTGGACGTCACCGCCGTGAGCGACGCCCACGCCCTGCTCGGCGCCCTCGCCGGCCTCGGCAGCACCCCGGCCGACGTGCCCGTCACCGCCTTCGGCAACGACATCGACTCCGTCGTGGACGCCATCCTCGACGCCCACCAGCTGCGGCAGAACGGCAGTTGGGCCGCCCTCGACCGGGCCGGGCGCCTGGAGCTGTTCCGCGGCCTGGACGCGCGGGGCGTGTTCGCCGTGCGGCGCGCGGTCGAGCAGGTCGCGCAGCGCCTCGGCATCTCCCGGGCCTCCGCCTACAGCTATCTGTCCCAGGCCCGCGCCGACGGCGCGAAGGCGTCCGACCAGGCCGCGACCGGCGCGGCGCTCCCCGAAGGCTCCGCCATGACGACCGACCAGACATCTTCCGGAGGACCCGCGTGACGACCGACCCCCCGCTGATCACCCTCGACGACGTCCGCGACGCCGCCGCGCGCCTCAAGGGCGTGGCGCACCGCACGCCGGTGCTGCGCTCGCGCACCCTCGACGCCCTCGTCGGCGCCGAGGTCTTCCTCAAGTGCGAGAACTTCCAGCGCGTCGGCGCCTTCAAGTTCCGTGGCGCCTACAACGCCGCCTCCCGGCTCGGCCCCGAGCAGCTGGCCCGGGGCATCGCGGCGTACTCGTCGGGGAACCACGCCCAGGCCGTGGCCCTCGCCGCCCGGGAGCTCGGCAGCACCGCGGTGATCCTCATGCCGGAGGACGCCCCGCCGTCCAAGCGGGACGCCACCCTCGGCTACGGCGCCGAGATCGTCACGTACGACCGCTACACCGGCGAC
This sequence comes from Streptomyces sp. M41, assembly GCF_043673425.1. NCBI lineage: Bacteria > Bacillati > Actinomycetota > Actinomycetes > Kitasatosporales > Streptomycetaceae > Streptomyces > Streptomyces sp. M41. The sequence goes on from NZ_JBIMKE010000015.1 coordinate 71,140, forward strand.
CGCGTCGCGATCGGGGAGGCCCTGGCCGCCGAGCGCGGGCTCGCCCTCATCCCGCCCTACGAGCATCCGCACGTCATGGCCGGGCAGGGCACGGCGGCCCTCGAACTCCTCGAAGAGGTCGGCGAGTTGGACCAACTGGTGGTGCCGGTCGGCGGGGGCGGGCTGATCGCGGGCAGCGCCACCGTCGTCAAGGGGCTGCATCCCGGTGCCCGGGTGATCGGCGTCGAGCCGGAGGCCGGGGACGACACCAGGCGCTCCCTGGAGGCGGGGCGGCGCATCAGCATCCCGGTGCCCCGCACCATCGCCGACGGCCAGGCCCTGCACACACCGGGGGAACTCACCTTCTCCGTCAACCGGCGGCTGGTCGACGGCATCGAGCTGGTCGGGGACGACGACATCCGGGACGCGATGCGCTTCGCCTTCGAGCGGCTCAAGATCGTCGTCGAGCCGAGCGGAGCGACCCCGCTGGCAGCCCTGCTCACCGGCCGGACGGGTCCGCCGCCGCGCCGGGTCGGTGTGATCATCTCCGGCGGCAATGTCGACGCCGGGCGCTTCGCGGAGCTCTGCGGACGGCGCGCCTGAGGCTCGGCGGGGTCTTGCGGAGAGCGTGCCGAGGCATGGCGGGGCGCTGCGGGAAGCCGCCTGAGGTATGGCCGGGGCCTTGCGGGAACCGGATTCCGAGGCTTCGCCGAGTTCGCGGGAAGCGCGCCGAAGCGGGCGTTCCCTCGAATGGCGGCCCCCGGTGGACCGGCGGAGGATGGAGTGGTAGGGGATCGGCCGCCTACTACGACGGTGCTCAGGGCCGCCGGGGAGACCGGCCCCCGGCCGCGGCTGACAGCGGCCGGAAGGGAGCGCGTCATGCTGGAAGTGAAGACGCTCGACAAGCCCGACGAGCGGCGTGACTTCCCCCGGGGCCACCTCGAAGCCATCCACATGACGGACCTCGACTTCGCGGTGGCGACCTTCGAGCCCGGCTGGCGGTGGACTGAGTCCCTGCCCCAGATCGCGGGCACCGAGACCTGCCAGATGCACCACAACTGCTATATGGCCCAGGGCCGGATGCACATCCGCATGGACGACGGCGGCGAGACCGAGGTCGGCCCAGGCGATGTCTTCGTCTGCTCGCCCGGTCACGACGCCTGGGTCGTGGGCGACGAGCAGGTCGTGGTGTACGACTTCCAGGGGCAGACGGCGAGGGAGTACGCGAAGGAGCGGTAGCCCCCGCCCGCTCGCGACGCCGCCGCACACCGCGGAGCCGCCACACCGCGCCGCCTCACACCGTGACGACGACTTTCGCGCGCGCGTGCTCCACCTCCACGTACCGGATCGCCTCGGCCGCCTCGCTCAGCGGATAGGTCCGCTCGACGACCGGGGCGATCTTGCCGGACTCGGCCAGTTCCCGCAGGGTCGCGAGGTTCGCCACGGTCTGCTCGGCCGGGAGTTCGAGGAGTCGTTGGCGTACGAAGGGTGCCGCGAGGCGTCTCTTGAAGAAGAGCCCCATCGGCCCGAGGACGCTGCCCCCCTCGTACACACCGCCGCCGGACAGCACCAGCGCGCCGGTCGGCGTCACCGCACGCCGGAAGCCGGTCAAGGAGTGGTTGCCCACGAGGTCCAGGACGACGTCGTACCGCCGGCCGGCCCGGGTGAAGTCCTCGCGGGTGTAGTCGACGACGTGGTCCGCGCCGAGGGAGCGGACCAGGTCCGTGTTCCTCGTGCTGCACACCGCGGTCACCTCCGCGCCGTACGCCTTGGCCAGCTGCACGGCGAAGGTCCCCACGCCGCCCGATGCCCCGTTGACCAGCACCGTCTGCCCCCGCCGCACCCCGGCCACGTCCCGCAGTCCCACCAGGGCGGTGTTCGCCGCGAGGGGCATCGCGGCGGCCTGCTCGAAGGTCAGGTTGGCGGGCTTCGGACCCAGCATGCCGCCCTTGGCGCACACGAACTCCGCGAACGCGCCGTCGGCCTCGCCGAACACCTCGTCGCCGGGCGCGACGCCGGTGACCCCGGCGCCCACCGCTGCCACGCGCCCGGCGAAGTCCCGCCCCCGGATTCTGGCCTTCGGCCCTTTGAGGCCGAGCACCAGTCGGGCGATCTTCGGGTCGCCGCGCATCAGATGCCAGTCGTAGGCGTTGACGGAGGCCGCGAGCACCCGCACCAGCACCTCGCCGTCGCCGGGCACCGGCGTGTCGATGTCCCTGAACGCCAGCACGTCCGCCGAGCCGTACCGGTCCTGCACCACTGCCTTCATGGGGTCCCCCTCCGTCACTGTCGACGGTAGGGAGCAGGCACGGCACCGCATATCCGGGACGAACCCTGACTTTCCCCGGATATGGCGCCCGGTCCGGCCGGGCGCCCCGCCTCACACCGGAAGCAACCGGGCCACCAGTGCGCTGAGTTGGCGGACCGTGCGGCACTCGTGCATCTCGACCAGTTCGGCGTAGGCCGGTGCGGCCGAGTCGCCCGTGCCCCAGCGGGAGTGCTGCTCGGGGTTCAACCAGTAGACCCGGCGGGCCTGTTCAGCGATCTGCCGCAGGGCCGGCAGGTTCGGGTCGCTCTGGTTGGTGCGGGCGTCCCCGAGGACGAACACCGTCGTACGCGGCCCGACCGCATCCCCGTACCGCTCCGCGAACTCACCCAGCGCCATGCCGTAGTCGCTGCTGCCGTGCCAGCCCGTGAGCGTGGCCTCCGCCTGGATGCGGATGCCGAGCCCCTCCGGGTCGGCCGTGCCGTGCCGCAGCAGGCCGGTCACCTCGTCGATCCGGTTGACGAAGGCGAAGACGCGCACCTTGCTGAACTGATCGTGCAGCGCCTGCACCAACAGCATCGTGAAGTCCGAGAACCCGGACACCGAGCCCGACACATCGCACAGCAGCACCAGTTCGGGCCGGACCGGACGCCGTCTGCGCAGCACCGGTTTCATCGGCACCCCGCCCGTCGAGAGCGAGCCGCGCAAGGTCCGGCGCAGATCGATCGTGCCCCGGGAGGCGCGGCGGCGACGGGCCGCGAGCCGGGTGGCGAGCTTGCGGGCCAGCGGCTGGACCGTCCTGCGCAGTTCGGCCAGTTGGGGCTTCGCGGCGAACAGGAAGTCGACCCGGTCGGCGCTCGGGGCCACCGCCCGCCGGGCGATCTCGTCCCGGCCGCGCCGCTCCGCGACCCGGCGCCGCGCCTCCGCGGCCACCAGCGCCCGGAACACCTCGATGCGCTGCCGGATCTCGTCCTCCAGCAGCCGATCGGTGAACCCCGCACTCCCGCCCTGCCCGCGGATGTCGTCGCGCACGCGCGCGAGCAAGGTCTGCGGACGCAGCCGTTCCAGCGTCTGGTACGACGACCACCCGTCGGACTCCGGCGAGGAACCGTACCCGCCGAAGCCGTCGACCGCCTCGGCCGCCAGCCGGGCCAGCAGCGCCCGGTCGTCGGCGGCGAGCGCCTGCGCCAGCCGGTCGCGCAGGTCCTCCCGCCCGGCGGCCTCCTGGTCCGGCCCGCCGACCCCGCGCGGGAAGTAGAGGTCGAAGACGGGGTCGAACACCGGGCGCCCCGCGGGCCCGTGCAACAGCGTCGCCGCCAGGCCCTCGCGCAGCAGCTCGCGGTCCGCCAGGCCGAGTGCCTCCACGGCCCGCGCCGCGTCCACCGTCTCGGCCGTACCGATCCGCACGCCGTGCGCCCGCAACGCCCCGACGAAGGACGCCAGTCGCTCCGCGAGGCCCGCGGGCGAGGTCACAGGGCGTCCAGGTCGAGCTTCGCGGTCGCCTTGAGGACGTCGTCCTGGTGCTTGAGGAGTACTCCCAGGCTGCCCCGTACGACGGTCTCGTCCAGCGTGTCGGCGCCGAGCGCGAGCAGGGTGCGCGCCCAGTCGATGGTCTCGGCGACCGACGGCACCTTGCGCAGATCCATCGCCCGCAACGCGCCCACGACCCGGACGACCGAGCGGGTCAGCGCCTCGTCCAGCCCCGGCACCTTCAGCCGCACGATCCGACGCTCCAACTCCTCGTCGGGGAAACCGATGTGCAGGAACAGACACCGGCGGCGCAGCGCCTCGGACAGCTCACGGCTGGCATTGGACGTGAGGACGACGAAGGGGCGGCGCGTGGCGGCGATCGTGCCCAGCTCGGGGACCGTCACCTGGAAGTCGCTGAGCACCTCCAGGAGCAGGCCCTCCACCTCGACGTCGGCCTTGTCGGTCTCGTCGATCAGGAGCACCTTGGGGTCGTCCCCGCGGATCGCCGTCAGCAGCGGGCGCGTGAGCAGGAACTCCTCGCTGAAGATGTCCGTACGCGTCTCGTCCCAGGTCTCGTCGCGGCCCGCGCTGATGCGCAGGAGCTGCTTGGCGTGATTCCACTCGTACAGCGCCCGGGACTCGTCGACCCCCTCGTAGCACTGCAGGCGCACGAGCCGCGCCCCGGCGACCTCGGCCACGGCCTTGGCGAGCTCCGTCTTGCCGACCCCGGCCGGACCCTCCACCAGGAGCGGCTTGCCGAGGCGGTCGGCGAGGAAGACGGTCGTGGCGACCGCGGGCGAGGCGAGATAGCCGGTCTCGGCCAGACGCGCGGCGACGTCGTCGACAGATGTGAACAACGGGGCCTCCCGCTCGACGGCAATGACAGCGTACGGAGCACCTATCTAAGCGCTTGTTCACTCAATCTGTCACCCAGCCCCTTTTCAGGGCACCAGCACCCAGCTCATCGGCGACGTCCACCGGCGTGCCGTCGTGTGGCCGGGCCCGTCCGGGGAACTCGGCCGCCATGGACGATCAGGCCCGCACCCACACCTCGTACTGGATGGAGACCGCACCGCCCGGCGACCTCGCGCCCCCGCCGGACGGTGACCTCACTGTCGAGGTCGCCGTGGTGGGAGCGGGCATCGCCGGGCTCAGCACGGCCTGGGAGCTGACCCGGCGCGGCCACTCCGTCGCCGTGCTGGAGGCGGACCGGGTGGCCGCCGGCGTCACCGGGCACACCACGGCCAAGGTCAGCGCCCAGCACACCCTGATCTACGACCGGCTCCGCCGCACCCGGGGCAAGGACGGGGCGCGGCTGTTCGCGGCCTCCCAGACGGACGCCATCCGGCACGCCGCCGAGACCGCGGACGCCCTCGGCATCGAGTGCGACTGGGAGGAGACGGCGGCCTACACCTACGTCGAGGACGGCGACCGCACCGACGAGCTGCGGGCCGAGGCCGCCGCGGCCAGGGAGGCGGGGCTGGCCGCCGAGTACGTCACCGACACCGACCTGCCGTTCCCGGTCGCGGGCGCGGTCCGGGTCGAGGGGCAGGCACAGTTCCACCCCCGTAAGTATCTGCTGGGGCTCGTCGAGGACCTGCGCCGCCTGGGTGGCCGCATACATGAGCACACGCGTGTGGTCGCGTTGTCCGAGGGCGACCCCTGTGTGCTGACCACCGAGGACGGAGTGAAGGTGAGCGCGCGGTCCGTCGTGGTCGCCACCCACTATCCGATCTTCGACCGGGCGCTGCTGTTCACCCGGCTCTCGGCCCGCCGCGAACTGGTCGTCGCCGCTCCCATCGCGGCGACCGCCGCACCGGTCGGCATGTACATCACCCCGGAGCAGAACACCCGTTCCGTGCGCACCGCGCCCCACGAGGACGGCAAGCGCCTGCTCATCCTCACCGGGGAGCACTTCACGCCCGGCGCGGGCGGCGATGTCGAGGCACATTTCGAGGCGCTGTCCTCCTGGGCGGGGGAGCGCTTCGGGGACCTCGACCTCACCCACCGGTGGGCCACGCAGGACACCGACCCCACCGACTCCGTGCCGCTCATCGGCCCGATGCACCCCGGCAGCCGGCACACCTATGTGGCCACCGGATTCGGCGGCTGGGGCATGGCGAGCGGCATCATGGCGGGCCGCCTGCTCTGCGACCGGATCACGCGTCGTGAGAACCCGTGGAGCGAGCTGTACGACCCGCGCCGCGTGGCGACCGTCGTGCGCGAGGGCATGGACTTCGTCAAGCACCAGGCCGAGGTGGCCCGCCACTTCGTCGGCGACCGGCTCCCGCACCTCCCCGGCCCCGCGAGCACGTCGGTGGACGACATCGAGCCGGGCGACGGCGCCGTCGTGCACGTCTCCGGCAAGCGCTGCGCTGTCCACCGCGACGAGGACGGGAAGCTGCACGCCGTCTCCGCGAAGTGCACGCACCTGGGCTGCCTGGTGTCCTTCAACCGAGCCGAACGCGCCTGGGAATGCCCCTGCCACGGCTCCCGCTTCGACCCGGACGGCCGAGTGGTGCAGGGCCCGGCGGTGCGGCCCCTGGAACAACGGGACATCTGAGGGCCCGCTCAGCCGACCAGGACCACCTCCAGCGTGCGCGGCCCGTGCACGCCCTCCACCCGGTCCAGCTCGATGTCGCTGGTCGCGGACGGGCCCGAGATCCAGGTCAACGGGCGTACGGGGTCCAGCCGTTCAAGGGCCTGCGGAACGGACGACACGACCTGATCGGGGACCCGTACGACACAGATGTGGTGGTCGGGGACGAGGGTGATGCGGCGCCGGCCCTGGTCGGGGGAGCCGTCCAGGACGATGGTGCCGGTCTCGGCGATCGCGACCGCACAGCCCGTCACCACGCTGTCGACGCGGTCCAGTTCGTGCGCCGTGCTCTGCGCACGGTCGGCCACCCGCTCCACGTCCGCCGCCGCGAGCCACCCCGCCTCCAGGCCCGGGGGCACCAGCACCGTCCGCGCGCCCCGCGCGGCAAGCATCCCGGCGATCGCCGCCGCCAGACCGGCGGGCGGGCAGCGATGCACGATCGCCCGGTAGTCCGCCAGGTTCTCGGCCAGCAGCTCGACCGTCTCCTCGACGCTCCTCTTTTCGTGTTCACGCACATAGTCGCGCGCAACCGCCTCTTCGTACGGCTTCTCGTCGTGCGGTACGTCCGCCAGGGCGCGCCGCACCCGCCCCAGGATCCGTTCCCTGCTGGTCACTTCGCGCCGCCCTTCCCGCCATTCGTCCGCTGCCACCAGTCCCGGAACGGCTCCTGCGGCACTGCCGGCAGATCCCGGGTCGCGCTCCACGCCCGGCCAGGTCCCGGCAGCGACCGCGGATGCAGGCGCCGGGTGCGCGAGGCGAGCCGCTGTCCGGCGCGCAGGGCGCCCGGGCGGCCGAACGCCCAGCGTGCCGCCCGCATCGCGGCCCTCTCGGCGGCATGCCCCTTCGCTGGTTTCAGTACCACCTTGTTGCCCCGCGAGGTGACTTCCCCGCCCTGCACGACCCGCTCCCGCAGATGCACCAGCACTTCCGGGATGTCGATGGCGACCGGGCACACCTCGTAGCAGGCGCCGCACAGCGATGACGCGTACGGCAGCGAGGCGTCGATCTCGCTGGACACGCCCCGGAGTTGGGGGCTGAGGATGGCGCCGATCGGGCCCGGGTAGACCGAGCCGTAGGCATGTCCTCCGGCTCGCTCGTACACCGGGCAGACATTGAGGCACGCCGAGCAGCGGATGCAGCGCAGGGCCTGCCGGCCGACCTGGTCGGCGAGGGTGTCGGTGCGGCCGTTGTCGAGCAGGACCAGATGGAACTCCCGTGGCCCGTCACCGTCGGTCGTGCCGGTCCACATGGATGTGTAGGGGTTCATGCGCTCGGCCGTGGAGGAGCGGGGGAGCGTCTGCAGGAACACCTCCAGGTCCCGCCAGGTGGGCACGATCTTCTCGATGCCGACGACCGAGATCAGCGTCTCGGGCAGCGTCAGGCACATCCGCCCGTTGCCTTCCGACTCCACGACGACCAGCGTGCCGGTCTCGGCCACCATGAAGTTGGCGCCGGAGACGCCGACCTTGGCGCGCAGGAACTTCTCGCGGAGGTGGAGACGGGCCGCTTCGGCGAGTTCGGCGGGTGTGTCGGTGAGGCCGTCGGGGGCCGGGCGGCCCCATTGGCCCATCTCTTTGCGGAAGATGTCCCGGATCTCAGCGCGGTTGCGGTGGATGGCGGGGACGAGGATGTGCGAGGGTCGGTCCTTGCCCAACTGCACGATGAGTTCGGCGAGATCGGTCTCGTAGGCGCGGATGCCCTCGGCCTCCAGGGCCTCGTTCAGCCCGATCTCCTGCGTGGCCATCGACTTGACCTTGACGACCTCCGACTCGCCGGTCGCCCGGACGAGGTCCGCCACGATCCGGTTCGCCTCGTCGGCGTCGGCCGCCCAGTGGACGACCCCGCCCGCCGCCGTCACCGACTGCTCCAACTGCACCAGACAGCGGTCGAGATGACGCAGCGTATGGTCCTTGATCCGCTTCCCGGCCTCGCGCAGCGCCGCCCAGTCGGACAACTCCACGACGGCCTTCTCCCGCTTGGCCCGGATGGTCTGCGTGGCATGCCGCAGATTGCCGCGCAGGGTGGCGTCGTGCACGGCCTCGTGCGCCGCCTTCGGGAACGCGGGCATCCCCAGATACGTCCCGCTCATACGGCCGGCTCCTCCTCCGTGCTCGCCAGGATCTCCGCGATGTGCACCGGCCGCATCACGGTGCCGAGCCGTGCCATCGTGCCGCCAATGTGCATCAGACAGGAGTTGTCGGCCGCGCAGAGCACCTCGGCGCCCGTCGACTCGGCATGGCGCACCTTGTCCGCGCCCATGGCAGCCGAGACGTCGGAGTTCTTCAACGCGAAGGTGCCGCCGAACCCGCAGCACTCCTGCGCACCGGGCAACTCGACCAGCTCCAGCCCCTTCACCGCCTGGAGCAGCCGCCGGGGCCGGTCGCCGAGCCCCAGTCCCCGCAGACCGTGGCAGGTCGGGTGGTAGGTCACCTTGTGCGGGTAGTGGGCGCCCACGTCCGTCACCCCCAGCACGTCCACCAGGAACTTCGTGAGTTCATACGTCTTCGGCACCACAGGTGCCAGCGTCGCCGCGAGCGTGTCACCCCGCCCCTCGGCCCGCGCCCGCTCACCCATCCGCGGATACAGCTCCCGCACCATCGCCCCGCACGACCCGGACGGGGTGACGATCGCCTCGTACTCCGCGAAGACATCGGAGAAGTGCCGGGCCAGCGGCTCGGCCTCGTGCCGGTAGCCGGTGTTGTAGTGCGCCTGCCCGCAGCAGGTCTGGCCCATCGGGAAGTCGACCTCGACCCCCAGCCTGGTCAGCAGCTTCACCACGGCGCGCCCGGTGTCCGGATAGAGCGTGTCGTTGACACAGGTCAGGAACAGGGCGACGCGCATCGCGGCTCCTAGTGATCGATCATCGGCTGAGGGCAGGGTAGTGCGGGCGTACGGCACAGAGGGACCCTGCCTGATCGCAGCCGTTGTGGGCGGCATGACGGTAATGTGAAGGGCTTCCCGCCGCCGCGTGTGTCACCTGTCTTCCTGGAGGTCCCTGCCCGATGGCCCAGTCGGTGGGTATCAAGGACGTCGCCCGTGCCGCCGGAGTCTCCGTCGGCACGGTCTCGAACGTCATCAACCGTCCGGACACGGTCGCGGCTGAGACCCGGGCGCGGGTGCAGTCCGCGATAGAGCGGCTGGGCTATGTCCGCAGCGAGTCCGCTCGCCAGCTGCGCGCGGGCCGCAGCCGGATCATGGGGCTGCTCGTCCTCGACATGGGCAACCCCTTCTTCGTCGACGTCGCGCGCGGCGCCGAGCGGGTCGCGCGCGCGGCGGGACTCGGCGTGATGGCCTGCAACAGCGCGCAGAGTCCGAGCGAGGAGGCCGACTACCTTTCGCTCTTCGCCGAGCAGCGGGTCCGCGGCGTCCTGCTGACCCCGGCGGACGCCACCGGCCGAACCATCGAGGCGTTCCGGCGGCACAACATCCCCTTCGTCCTCGTCGACCGCGTCGCCGAGGGCACCACCGAGTGCTCGGTGTCCGTCGACGACGTCACCGGCGGTGCCCTCGCCGTGCGCCATCTCGTGGACGCCGGTCACCGCTCCATCGCCTACGTCAGCGGCCCGCCCGGCCTCCACCAGGTCCGCGACCGCCGCACCGGTGCCCTGAGGGCACTTCAGGATGCCGGCCTCGGCCCCGAGCACCTGCGCGAGCTGCCCACCGAGCGGCTCGACGTCGCCGCCGGCCGGGACGCCGGCGCCCGGCTGCTCGGCCTCGCCGACCGCCCCACCGCCGTCTTCTGCGCCAACGACCTGCTGGCCCTGGGCGTGCTCCAGGCCATGTACGCCGCGGGCGTCGGCGTCCCCGACGAGCTGGCGATCGTCGGCTACGACGACATCGAGTTCGCCGCCGCCGCGGCCGTCCCGCTGACCTCCGTACGCCAGCCCGCGCTCACCATGGGCACCCTCGCGGCAAAGATGCTGCTGGAGGAGACGGAGGAGGAGACCGGGGCGCACAGGCACGAGCACCGGAGAGTCGTCCTCCAGCCGGAGCTGGTGGTCCGGCGGTCGAGTCTGTCGTCCCGCTGAGCCGGCGACCGGCCGGCCCCGGTCCGAAGCCCGCTGATCCATCGTTCAGTACGATTTCATGATCCCGGGGCTCGGTCGGCGGAGGATCATGTGCTGAACTGGGACGCGGCCTGAAAACCCTCCGTCCCGGGAGCCCTGTTGACCGTCAGCTACCGCCAGCCCGGCGTCGTCCTCACCGACCGTCGCTTCACCGTGCCCCTCGACCACGACGCCCCGGCGGGGGAGTCGATCGAGCTCTACGCCCGTGAGGTCGTCGCGAGCGAGAAGGCGCACCAGGACCTGCCGTGGCTGGTCTACCTCCAGGGCGGCCCCGGCTTCGGCGCCAACCGCTTCGTCGGCAAGGGCGCCTGGCTCGGCCGCGCGCTGAAGGAGTACCGCGTCCTGCTGCTGGACCAGCGCGGCACCGGCCACTCCACGCCCGCCACCCGCCAGACCCTCCCGCTGCGCGGCGGCCCCGCAGAACAGGCCGACTACCTCACGCACTTCCGCGCCGACTCGATCGTCCGCGACTGCGAGGCGATCCGCCCCGCTGTGACCGGTGGCGCCCCCTGGACCGTGCTCGGCCAGAGCTTCGGCGGCTTCTGCACGGTCAACTACCTCTCCACCGCCCCCGAGGGCCTGACCGCGGCCGTCATCACGGGGGGCCTGCCCTCGCTCGACGCCCACGCCGACGACGTCTACCGCGCGGCCTACCCCCGCATCGAGCGCAAGGTCGCCGCGCACTACGCCCGCTACCCGCAGGACATCGAGCGGGCCCGCCGTATCGCCGACCACCTCCTCACGCACGACGTGGTCCTGCCGAACGGCTACCGCTTCACCGCCGAGGCCTTCCAGTCCCTCGGCATCGTCCTCGGCGGCAGCGAGGGCAGCCACCGCCTGCACTACCTCCTGGAGGAAGCCTTCGTCCCCACCCCGCAGGGCACGGCCCTGTCGGACGCCTTCCTGGAGGAGGCCCAGGGCCTGCTGTCGTACGCCGGTCACCCGCTGTACGCCCTCGTCCACGAGGCGATCTACGGCCAGGACACCCGCCCCACCAACTGGTCCGCCGAGCGCGTCCGCGCGGAGTTCGGCCAGTTCGACGCGGCCAAGACCCTCGCGGGCGACGGGCCGCTGCTGTTCACCGGCGAAACGATCCACCCCTGGATGTTCGACTGCGACCCGGCGCTGCGCCCGCTGCGCGAGACCGCCGCACTTCTCGCCGCCCGCACCGACTGGAAGCCCCTGTACGACCCGGCGCGCCTCGCCGCCAACGAGGTGCCGGTCGCGGCTGCCGTCTACCACGACGACATGTACGTCGACACCGCCCACTCCCTCGCCACCGCCCGCGCGATCCGCGGACTGCGGACCTGGGTGACGGACGAGTTCGAGCACGACGGCGTCCGGGCCGGTGGCTCCCGCGTCCTGGACCGGCTGCTCGCGCTCACCCGTGACGAGGCGTGATGTCGGCGTCACGGGTTAGTGTGCGGGCATGAGCGAGCCGACGATCACTCAGCTGGAGCCCATGCCGGACGACTGGCAGCGCGCGCTCGCCGTCGTCGCGCACCCGGACGACCTCGAGTACGGCTGCTCGGCGGCAATCGCCGCCTGGACGGACGCCGGCCGCGAGGTCGGCTATGTCCTGGCGACCCGAGGCGAGGCCGGCATCGACACGCTGGAACCCGCGAAGTGCGGTCCGTTGCGGGAGCGCGAACAGCGGGCGAGCGCCGCGGTGGTGGGCGTCTCGGCGGTGGAGTTCCTGGACCACCGCGACGGCGTGATCGAGTACGGCACCGCGCTGCGCCGCGACATCGCCGCCGCGATCCGCCGGCACCGGCCCGAGCTGGTGATCACCCTCAACCACCGGGACACCTGGGGCGGCGTCGCCTGGAACACACCGGACCATGTGGCGGTCGGCCGCGCCACGCTGGACGCCGCCGGGGACGCGGGCAACCGCTGGATCTTCCCGGAGCTGCTGGAGCAGGGCCTCGAGCCGTGGGGCGGCGTCCGCTGGGTCGCGGTCGCCGGCTCCAGCACACCCACGCACGCCGTGGACGCGACGGCCGGGCTGGAGCGCGCGGTGCGCTCCCTTCTCGAACACCGCACATACATCGAGGCGTTGACGGACGAGGACCCGCAGACGTACGCCCGGGGTTTCCTCACCGCGAACGCCGCGGCGACGGGGGAGCGGTTCGGTGGCAGGCCCGCCGTGGCCTTCGAACTCTTCAGCCGGCAGTCGGAACAGGGGGACGAAGTGACGGACACGGACTGGCTGGCGGACCGTTTCGAGGAGCATCGCGGTCATCTCAAGGCGGTCGCCTACCGCATGCTCGGCTCACTGGCCGAGGCGGAGGACGCCGTCCAGGAGACCTGGCTGAAGCTGAGCCGCAGCGAGGCGGACGCCATCGGCAATCTCGGCGGCTGGTTGACCACCGTCGTCGGCCGGGTCTGTCTGGACATGCTGCGCTCCCGCACACGCCGCCAGGAGCAGCCCTTGGACGACACCTTCGTCCCTGACCCCCTGATCCAGCCGCTGTCCCGGATCGACCCGGAACAGGAGGTGCTCCAGGCCGACTCGGTGGGCCTCGCCCTGCTGGTCGTGCTGGAGACGCTGGAGCCCGCCGAGCGGATCGCGTTCGTGCTGCACGACATGTTCGCGGTGCCCTTCGACGACATCGCGGCGATCGTGGAGCGCTCCTCGGCGGCGACCCGTCAGCTGGCGAGCCGGGCCCGGCGCCGGGTGCGGGGCGCCACCCCGTCGAGCGAGCCCGATCTCGGCAGACAGCGGCAGGTCCTCGACGCCTTCATGGCAGCCGCTCGGGCAGGGGACTTCGAGGCGCTGCTCGCGGTCCTCGACCCCGATGTCGTCCTGCGCGTCGACGCCGGGCCGCTGGCCGCCGGCGTGGCGGCCTCCAAGCTGGTGCGCGGCGGGCAGCCGGTGGCCGAACAGGCCATGTTCTTCCGGCAGTTCGCCCAGTACATGCAGCTCGTCCTGGTCAACGGCACGGTCGGGGTGCTCAACGCCCCGGCAGGGCAGCCGCTGTCGGTCATGGGCGTCACCGTCGTCGACGGCCGGATCACGGAGATGTACATCCTGGCCGACACCGACCGGCTGGCCGGCCTCGACCTGCCGGACCTCGACGACTGAGCCAGGCGTCCGAGCCGGCTGTCCGAGCCGGCCGTACGCGTCAGCCGTCCGCGCCGGGCGTCCGTGAGCGCCGTCCGAGCCAGAGGTTCGGAGCGGACGGCTGCGCCAAGTGGTCTCCATACCGGCGATTAGGCTGAGGGCATGAACGACCACCCCCTCGACCTCGTCGACCTGCGCGGAGACTGCGAGAACTGCTTCGGGCTGTGCTGTGTCGCGCTGCCCTTCGCGGCCTCGGCCGACTTCGCCGTCGACAAGGACGCGGGCACGCCCTGCCGCAACCTCCAGGACGACCACCGGTGCGGCATCCACGCCCGACTCCGGCAGCGGGGCTTCACCGGCTGCACCGTCTACGACTGCTTCGGCGCGGGGCAGAAGGTCTCGCAGATCACCTTCGGCGGACAGGGCTGGCGCACGGGCCCCAGGGAACACGCCCGGCAGATGTTCGATGTCTTCCCGGTCGTCCGCCAGCTCCATGAACTGCTCTGGTACCTGACCGAGGCGCTCACCCTGCCCGCCGCCCGCCCCCTACGCCCCGAGCTGCGCCGGCTCCTCGAAGCGACCGAGGCGCTGACCCTCGGGAGCCCGCAGGAGCTCGCGCAGGTGGACGTGGCGGCGCACCGGCAGGAGGTCAACCAGCTGCTGCTGAGGACCAGCGAGCTGGCCCGGGCGGGCACGCGCGGTCGTAAGAAGGACCGCCGGGGCGCGGACCTGATGGGCGCCCGACTCAAGGGAGCCGATCTGCGCGGCGCGAACCTGCGCGGCGCCTACCTCATCGCCGCCGATCTGACCGGGGCCGACCTGCGCGGCGCGGACCTCATCGGTGCCGATCTGCGCGACACCGACCTCACCGACGCCGACCTCACCGGCGCCTTCTTCCTGACCCAGCCGCAGCTGAACGCAGCCCGGGGCAGCGCGGGCACCCGGCTGCCCGGCTCAGTCAGCCGCCCGGCGCACTGGACAGCGGACGTCTGACGGCGGGCCGTCGACGGGCTCGGGCGAGGCGGGTGCCGGCCTCGGGGTGCCGGCCGACCGCCGCTCCAGGTGCAGCCGCAACCCCTCCGGCATCAGCGTCAGCCGCTCGGTCACCCGCAGCCGATAGGCGGGGTCGGCCCGCAGCTCGTACCGGCGCAGCAGCAGCCCCAGCACCAGCGTCGCCTCGTGCAGCGCGAACTGGCGTCCGATGCACGCCCGCGCCCCGGTGCCGAACGGTTTGAAGGTGTGCGGCGGACGCGTCCGTACGGCGCTCGCCTCGAAGCGGTCCGGGTCGAACCGCTCGGCGTCCGCGCCCCATACCTGCGGATCCCGGTGCAGCATCGCCGTGAGGACCAGCGCCCAGGCACCGGCCCGCATCGGATGCACGCCGCCGAGCAGGGTGTCCGCGCGGGCCTCCCGGGCGAACGCGGGGGCCGTCGGCCACAGCCGCAGCGACTCGTCGAGCACCCGGCGCACATACCGCAGCCTCGCCACCTGGTCGTAGGCGGGCACCGCGGCCTCGCCCCAGACCCGGTCCACCTCGGCGCGGGCACGGGCCGCGGCCTCGGGGTGCCTGGAGAGGTAGTGCAGGGCGAAGGAGAGAGCGCCCGAGGTGGTCTCGTGCCCGGCGACCAGAAAGGTGATCACCTGGCGGCGCACGTTCTGCGGGGAGAGCCGTTCGCCGGTCTCCGGGTGGGCGGTCTCCAGCATCCGGTCCAGCAGGTCCCCGTCCCCGGGCCCGTTCGCCCTACGGGCGCGGACCAGGTCGTCGACCGTGCGGTTCAGATGGGCGATGTCGGCGTCGTTGCGGCGCCCGGCGCGCCGGAGCAGGAACGGCCACGGGACGGCGTTGAGCCGCTGCGCGTAACTGAGCGTGCCGACCATGGCCGTCACGAACGGATGTGGACGAACGCGTTCGAAGGAGCCGAAGTCATGGCCGAATCCGGTGCGGGCGATCGTCTCCAGGGTCAGCTTTGTCATGTCACCGGGCACGTCCACGGCGCGGCCCGCGGCCAGCTCGCGGTCCCAGTGCTCCATGAGCCGGTCGGCCACGGCCAGCATCATCGGGTGATAGCCCGCCATGGCCTCCCTGCTGAAGCCCGGGGCGAGGACGTCGTGCGCCAGTTGCCAGTTCGGCTCGTGGTTGTAGGCCGTGAACAGCCCGTCCTTGACGACCGGCCGCAGATTGGCGATGCCCAGCCCCACATGCTTGGCGAAGCGCGCCTCGTCCGCCATGTCGGCGGCGAGATCAGCGCCCCACACGAACACGAACTCCTTGTCGAAAGCCCTGCGCCGGAAGATCGGCCCCAACTGGCGGGCGAAGCGCATGGTGTCCTGGAGCGGCGTACGCCGGTCGGCGCCCAGCAGGTCGCCGAGCAGCGGCAGCCGGTGCGGGGGGTGGGGTATGCGATGCAGCTCCGGCCAGCCCTGCTCGGCACTGCGGAACCCTTTCGGCCATGCGTTCCCGGTCGTCTCCGCCATGACGCGATCTCCCTCGATCAAGCGGCAGATGGGCTAGTTGTACGTGGGTTCAATAATGCGGACAGTGTGGTCCCGTCGTTGAATCCACGTCAAGTAAAGTGCGGGCATGGCCGCGAACCAGGGCGCGCGCACCCGCCGCCGGCTCAGTACCGAGGAGCGCCGAGAGCAGCTTCTCGCGGTCGGGGCGCGGCTGTTCTCGGAGAGTCCGTACGACGACGTGTGGATCGAGCAGGTCGCCGAGATCGCCGGTGTCTCGCGCGGGCTGCTGTACCACTACTTCCCGACCAAGCGCGAT
Organism: Streptomyces sp. M41; assembly: GCF_043673425.1. NCBI lineage: Bacteria > Bacillati > Actinomycetota > Actinomycetes > Kitasatosporales > Streptomycetaceae > Streptomyces > Streptomyces sp. M41. Next base: position 87,355 of record NZ_JBIMKE010000015.1, read on the forward strand.
TTCTTCGCGGCCGTCGTCGAGCGGGAGAGCGGGCGCATGCTGCGGATGACCGCGGCCGTGCCCGGCGTTCCGGTGCGCGAACAGCTCACCGCGGGGCTCGACACCTTCCTGGAGTACGTCGAGGCCCACGCCCATGGCTACCGCGCCTTCCATCGGGCCGACGCGGCCGGCGACCAGGCCGTGCGCACGGTCTATCAACGCGCCCTCGCCGCCCAGGAGAAGCAGATCCTGGCGGCGATGGCGGCGGACCCGGAGTTCGGTCCGGCCGTCGAGCAGCGGCCAGAGGTCCGGGTCGCCGTGCGGGGGTGGCTGGCGTTCACCACCGCCGTCTGTCTGGAGTGGCTGAGGGGCTCGGACCTCTCCCGGGAGCAGGTGCGTGACCTGTGCGCCCGCGCTCTGCTCGGCGTCGTCACACCCTGAGGGTTTTCCCGTCCGTCGGCAAAGAGATCGCATCGGATCGGCGGGCCCGGTTGGCGTGCGGCTCGATCTTCGATAGGTTAGGTGAGCCTTACCTAAGGAGGAATGGGATGGGTGACAGCCAAGCCTGGGCAGCCGCGCCTTCCACCGCGGAACGCGCCCGCTCGGTGCTCGCCGCCGCGTGGTCCTGCGCGGTGACCGCGGAGGGCTGCCGCGAGGAGCTCGTCGGCGCGCACACCGTGACCGAGGACGGCCGTGTCCTGCTGGAAGTCCCGGAGGACAGCGCGCTCGTCACGGCGGCCGTCTGCGCTCCCCGCGGCGAGCCGTCGGCCGTCCTGGAGTTCGCCGACGTCGCCCCCGTGCCCGTACGCAACCGGATCCGCGCCCGGCTGTGGCTGTCCGGATGGTTCACGCCCGAGGACGGCAAACTCGCCTTCCAGGCCACCCGGGTGGTACTGCGGCAGCCGTCCGGCGCGCTGGTCGCCGACCTCGACGAGTTCGCCGCGGCGACGCCCGACCCGCTCGCCACCGCGGAGGCCCGGCTGCTCACCCATCTCGCCGACTGTCACCCCGACGCCGTCGAGCGGCTCACCCGCCTCGTCGAACCCGACAGCCTGCACGGCGCCGTGCGCGTCCAGCCCCTCGCCGTCGACCGGCACGGAGTGACGCTGCGCATCGAGCGCGCCCGCGCCCAGGCCGACGTACGACTGCCGTTCCACCGGCCCGCCGACGACATCGCACAGCTCACCGAACGCATGCACATCCTGCTCGCCCAGGCCAGTGCCGCATCGTGCCCCCGGGCGCTACAGCGGCAGCGCGCAGACGGCGACGGGTGACGCGAACGGCTCGCCCGTGAGGCGCAGTTCACCGCTCGCCTCGTCGACCCGGAAGACGCTGACGGTGCTCGACCGCTGATTCGCCGCGAACAGCAGGGCGCCGTCCGGTGAGAGGGCGATCTGCCGCGGGAAGTCCCCGGAGACCGGCACCGTGCCGAGCAGCCGGAGCCGGGCGCCGTCCGACTCCACCGCATAGCGCGCGAGGCTGTTGTGACCCCGGTTGGCGAGATACGCGAACCGGCCGTTCGGCGTCACCACCAGCTGCGCCGGGTAATTCGTGCCGGATCCCGTGCCCGTGGACTGCTCGTCACCGATCGTCAGCCGGCCGCTGTCCGGGTCGTACGCGCACACGGCGACGGTGTTGCCGACCTCGTTGGCCAGATAGGCGTACCTCCCGCCCGGGTAGAAGGTGAGATGGCGCGGCCCCGCACCCGGCTTGGTCCGTGCCCGCGCGACCGCCTCGAGCGTGCCCCTCTTCTCGTCGAGGCGGTAGCTGTGCACGGTGTCCGTGCCCAGGTCGACGGCGAGGACGTGGCCGCCGTCGGGGCTGGTGAGGAACTGGTGGGCGTGCGGGCCCTCCTGGCCCGGGCCGGGCGGCGGAGCGGAGTGCGTGACCAGGTCGGTGCGCTCGCCGAGCGCGCCCGAGTCGTCGATCGGGTGCACGACCACGCTGCCCGTGCCGTAGTTGGCGCTCAGCAGCCAGCGCCCGCCCGGATGCACCGAGAGGTGGCAGGGCGCCGCCCCGCCGGTGCCGCGGCTGCCCAGAATCCTGCGGTCGGAGAGACGGACGGCGGTGACCGCGCCGTCCTCGCGCTCGTCGACCGCGTACAGCGTGCGGCCGTTCGGGTGCAGCGCCAGATATGACGGATCGCCGACGCCCTTGATCGTCCCGGTCCCGGTGACACGGCCGCTGCCCGGGTCGTACGTGGCCAGCCCGATGCCCGTGCCGCCGCCCTCGACGGAGGTGTAGGTGCCGAGGTAGAGGGGGCGCGGGCCGGACGGCCCACGGCTCTCGGTGGGGGTGCCCGGCCGGGTCGCGGGCGTGGACGCTCCCGGAGCCGTCGCGTCTGCCGGGTCCGCCGGAGCGGGGGCGTCGTCGCAGGCCGTGGCCGTCGCAAGAGTCGCGCCGACGGCCGAGCCCGCGAGCGTTCCGACGAAACGGCGCCTGCTCAGCTCGCCACTGCCCATGTCCACACCTCAGGTCGTCGTCGTGGTCGCGACAGCAACCTTGGCGTGGATCACCCGGCGAGCGCAAGAACAGCAACAGCCGTTGCGCAGGGTGCAACGCTGCAAGGAGCTGCAATGAGCGGGGCTCAGGCGCCGGTCATCGGCCGGTCACCAGTCGCCGTCCGTCACCGGCTTCCCTGGTGCGTCCCCCAGCGGCGTCACCTGGCCCGGCGAGGGTGCCTGCCAGGGCTCGTGGTCGTCGCCGAGCCAGTCACCCACCGGCTGCACCGCCCCCAGCGTGTCCGTGGTGGCGAGGTCCTCGGCGTCCTGGTCGTAGTAGTCGAACCAGGGCAGCCCCGCCTGGGTGTACGCCGCCCGGTCCACCGGCGACGGCGGGGGAGCCTCGCCCGTGATCCGCCGCCACTCCGGCGGTGTCACCAGGTGGACGAAGATCCTGCCCGCCGGGCTGCCCGCCCAGTCCGACAGCGCACGGTCGTCCTCGTAGACCTCCTGACGCATCGAACCGCCGACGCCCAGACCCATGGCCGCGGCGGCCCGGCGCGGCGCACCCGCCGGTGCCGCGGCGGGCGCCGGGACCGAACCGGGGGCGGGCGGGGCGGCCATCGGCATGGCGCCTCCATAGCCACCGAACTGCGGCATGGCCCGCGCCCGCTCCGCCCGGCGCCGCTGCTCCTCCCGCCACCTGGCCAGCGGCTCCTCGCGCAACGCGAAGGACTGAAGCTGGACGCCGCCCCAGACCTCCTCGCCGGTGACCTGGCCCTCCACGGTCGCGCCCAGCCCCAGCGGCACCGCCACGAACTGGCGGACCGTGCCCTTGCCGGAATTGATGCCGTCCAGCCAGGGTTGCCGGGGCAGTGCGAGGTAGTTCTGCGGCTCGCGGGAGAGCCGGTCGCTCCACGGCTCGCCGGAGACCGCGCACACCTTGCCCACCCCGACCTGGAGGGCCGCCGGCTCCATCGTGCCGCCGAAGCTCAGCCACATCGCCTCTCGCAGATACACCGGCAGCATCACACCACCGTGCGCCCGCCACGCCTCGGGAACGGTGTCCGGGAAGTCCGCCACCCGGCGGACCGGGAACTCACCGAGTCCGGGCGGCAGCGGATGCGTGCCCGACTCCGGCAGCCGCAGCGTACGCATGAACCGCACCGCCACACCGCCCGGCAGCCGCAGGGTGTTTCCGTCGATCCGCACGGTGGTGTCGGCCATCGGCGCGCTCCTCGCATCCGCCGCCGGCCCCGTACCGGCGTCCTCTCACCGAGAACGTCCGCCCATCCCCGTACGGTTCCGCCACAGCTGCTCCTGCACGCCCATCCGCTCCCGCATCCTGGACAAGCCGGGCATCTTCACCCGCTGCTCCTGGGAGACGCGGTCCAGTTCCTCCAGCAGACGGCGCGAGCGGTGCTCGGTGTCGAGCTCGTCGAGAATCCGGTTCACCTCGGTCAGAACGGCACCGAACAGCTGCCAGTGCGGTGTCTCGCGCTCGGACTCGGCACGCAGCAGCGGGACGAGCTTGTCGCGGGTGCCGGCCGCCGTGCGCAGCTCGGCCCACAGCCGGGACTCCGCCGCGTCCGCGTTGCTGCTGACATGCGTGGTGACCAGCACCGAGAAGCTGACCACCGCGTCGGCGATCTCCGACAGCAGCTGCTCGATGGCGGCGCCCGTCTCCTTCTCGAACAGCGGCTCGGGCTCGCGGTCCTTCGCGAGGTCGGTGAGGGTGCGGGCGAGCACCCGCAGGACCACCGTGCAGATCTCCAGCGTGTCCAGCCCGGTGCGCAGCACCACGCGGTGCAGCAGGCTGTCGCGGACCCGCGGATTGAGGCGCAGGCTGTCCTCGGCCTGCCTCAGTGCCGCGTCCACCTCGATGATGTCGTGGTCGAGCCGGCGTGCCTCGTGCAGCCGGGCCGCGGCCTGCTCGAACGGCTGCCGGCCCGCGGCCTCCTCACCGATGCGCAGCATCAACTGCCGCAGCCGCCGGGCCAGTCCCTCCAGCGACTCGCCCGCTTCGTCCACCCAGACCGGGGGAGCGAGGAGCAGATTGAAGCCGAGCCCGACGACCGCACCGATCAGCGTCTCCAGGACCCGCGCCCACGCCGTGTCCCCGACTGTCGTGACGCCGAGGACCAGCATCGCGCTGATCGCCACTTCGGGCACGTACTCGTTGACCCGGACCAGGTGCCCGACCCCCAGCGCGGCCACGATCAGCAGGGCGAGGCTCCACCAGGTCAGACCGACCAGGAGGCTGAAGGCGATGGCGACCAGCACGCCGGCCACGACCGCGTTCACCCGGCGGATGCCGTTGGTGAGGGTGGCGTAGAAAGTGACCTGGACGACCAGCAGCGCGGTCAGGGGCGCGGTCAGCGGCGCGGCCTCGGGGCTCAGGCGCAGCGCGATGACGTAGGCGATCGTCGCCGCGGCGGCCGACCGCAGCGTCTGGACCACCACGGGGTCCCGGCGCAGCCTCGCGAGCCGCTCCCGCAGCGCGGGCCCCTCACGTACGTCTTGCATCCTCGGATCGTTCCCTTTCCACAGATGCCTCCGGCACACCGCTCGCGGAACGTAACGGTCCGCAAGGACCCCCAGATTGATCGCAGCGCCAGGTGTACGGCAAGGGGCCGTGCTGGTGATCGTCGACACCCGCGCGGGGCGGGCCGGTGCGGCCCGGGCCAGGCATGGGGGCAACCCTCGCCTTCACCCCGTGGGCGCCCTGAGCTCGGTACGGAGGACCACCGGATGGCCCCCGCCGGCGCGGAGAGCCGGCCTTGGATCATGCCTCGCCATCGGACCGGATCGGTACTGACCTTGTTCATCATCCTCGCCGCCCTGGCGACCGGCATCCCGGCCGCCGATGCCCGAGGAGCCACCAGGCCGTCGTGGTCAGACGCCGAGCTTGTCGAGGAAGGCGGACAGATTGGCCGTGGTCCGGGCGATCTGCTCCTGAAGCGTCAGGCTCTCCTCGAAGCGGCTGCCGGGCGCCGGGACCTTCTTGCCGCGGACGTAGAGGGAACACGCGAGATCCGTGCACATGTACAGACCCACCGAGTTGCCCTCGCGTCCGGCGGCGCCCGCCTTGCGCGCGGTCATCAGTGAAACGCCGCCGCCCGGATGGGTCGTGAGGCAGAGCGAGCACATGCTGCGGTGCAGAAATCCGCGCTGCGAGGACGGGAAGCGGAGGGTGACGCCCACCGGGCGGCCCTCCCGCTCGGTCACCAGATAGCTGCGGTCCGGAGCCCCCGGATCCCGCCAGCCCAGGAAGTCGAGGTCGTCCCAAGGGCGTTCGTCGAGATCGCGGGGCAGCGACAGGCGCTTGGCCTCCCCCTTGGAGCAGTTGATGAACGAGCCGCGGATGTCCTGCTCGGTGAATGACCTCATGGGGAGCCTCCAAGGGCTTGGGGGCGGCGCACACCGCAAACCTAGGGCCTCTAGGTTTACGGCTAGGTTAAGCAGTCGGCATGAGGGGTGCCAGTGAATTTCGGCGCAGTCGGCCTCACCTCGGGCCACCGACTTCCCGCGCGACGCGCTCCAGTCGGCGCCGGTGGTTCTCCCACCAGGCCCGATCGCCCGGCGGCAGGCTGTCGTTGCGCTGCGTATACCCGACGGCCCCGTCGATGAGCTCCCGCACGATGTCGGCGTGCCCGGCGTGACGCTGGGTATCGGAGATCACCCGCACCAGGAGGTGATGCAGCGTCACCTCTCGCCGATCCTCCGGCCACCACGGGACGTGGCCGGTCGCGTCGAGCGACAGCGTCGCGATCGTGCCGTCGGAGTGTTCCCACGCCCGGCGATACAGCGCGACGATCTCCTCGCGCGACTCGTCGGCCGTGGCCCACATGTCCGCGTTGGGTTCCGCGTCCTGCGTGTACCACCAGGGCGGTGGCTCCTCGTCGAAGAACGGCCGCCCGAACGTGTCCCCGAAGTACGCCAGCTCCACGCCGGCGACGTGCTTCACCAGCCCCAGCAGATTGGTGCCCGTGGGAGTCAGAGGGCGGCGGACGTCGTACTCCGAGAGCCCGTCGAGCTTCCACAGCAGGGCGTCCCGCCCGTCCTGCAGATAGCGCAGCAGATCCGCCTTCGGATTCGGTTCGATCATGCCGGGCAGTCTTCCACTCGGCGTTGTCGCCGTCGCCGGCGGAGTTCGAGGACGGACGCCGTAGCGCACGACCGCCGAAGGCCCCGTGGTTCACAATGGGGACGGTTCGCACGCTGGGCCGCAAGGCTGAGCAGAAGGGGGCCGCATGGCGGGGCGGAACGGGCGCACGGTACGGGACCTCAGACGGGGCAACCGTACGGCCGTGTTGCGGCGCCTCTACTTCGACGGCCCCCTCAGCCGCTTCGAACTCGGCCCGGCGACCGGCCTCAGCTCCGGTTCCGTCAGCAACGTCGTGGCCGAGCTGATCGCCGACGGCCTGGTCGAGGAGGCCGGCAGCGTCGACTCCGACGGCGGCCGGCCCCGCATCCTGCTGCGGGTGACCCCCGAGAGCGGACACATGATCGGCGTCGATGTCGGCGAGACCCGGGTGCGGATCGGCCTGTTCGACCTGACCCTCACCGAACTCGCCCGCGCCGAACGGCCGTTGGCGCAGCACGGGTACGACGTGGACGGCATCGTCGGCCATGTGCGCGACGGGATCGCCGAGGTGCTCGGGGAGGCCGGCGTCCCGGCCGAGCGCCTGCTCGGCGTGGGCGTCGGCGTCCCCGGGATCGTGGAGGAGCTCCCGGAGCTCGGTGCCGTGGTGCACGGGCAGACGGTCGGCTGGGACGCGGTGGAGCTGGAGCGGCTGCTGCGCGAGGGGTCGCCGCTCCCGGACGCGGTGCCGTACTTCATCGACAACGGCGCCCGGACCCTCGGCCAGGCCGAGATGTGGTTCGGCGGCGGACGCGGCGCCGAGAGCGCGGTCGTCGTCCTGTTCGGCTCCGGAGTCGGCGCCGGCCTGGTGACCCCCGAGGTCGAGCACGGGCGAGCCGTCGAATGGGGGCATCTGACGGTACGGGTCAGGGGGCGCCGCTGCCGTTGCGGCGCGCTCGGCTGTCTGGAGGCGTACGCCGGCGCCGCCTCGCTGATCGAGCGCTGGCGCGAAGCGGGCGGGAACGTGCCGGAGAACGCCGACGAGGAGAGCGCGCTCGCGGCGATGCTGGCCGGGGCGTATCCGGCCGAGGGCGCGGCGGGCGACGCGACGACACTGGCCGTGCTGGAGGAGACGGCCGAGTACGTGGGCGCGGGCCTGTCCGACCTGATCAACCTCTTCCAGCCCGAGCGCATCCTGATCGGCGGCTGGGCCGGCCTGCGGCTCGGCGCCCGCCTCCTGCCCGAGATACGCCGCCACGCGGCCTCGTACGCCCTGCGGCACCCGACCTGGAAGGTCACCGTCGACCTGGGCCGACTCGGCCCGGACGCGGGGACCGTCGGTGCCGCGATCCTGCCGCTCGCCGACTTCTTCGCCCGCGGCGGACGACGCGCCGAATCCGTACCCGAGAGTCCGCCGCCGGCCTGGCGCACGGCACTGTCGGAGCGGGTGCCGCACTGAGGTTTCGCCGCCGGTCGCGGCGGTACTCGCGGGGCCTTCGAACGGCCTCGGACGAGGCGAGGGAGGAGTGACATGGCCGACGACCGCCACGAGACGCCGGGCCAGACCGCCGACCCGATACCGCGCGACATGCCGGACCAGCAGGCGACGGCCGGGGAGGATCCCTGGGAGATACCCGTCGGGCCCGCAGACGACCGCAAAGAGCCGGACGACGTGCCCGACACGGACGAGTCAGGCACGGGCCGCCAGGGAGCGCCGCAGTCGGGCACGGTCCATCCCGAGCATCCGACACCCGAGGAGCCGAGCGACTGAACGCCGCGCAGGCGCCCCGACCCCGGCCGCAGGGCCGGGACGCCGTCGCGCCCGCCTCCCTCGCTTCACCGGCCCTACGGCTGGTGACGGCGCTCTCGCAGGGAGGGGCCGAATGCGGGCGGCGCGACGCCGGCGGCCTCGATCGCGCGCTCCCTTCATGCCCGAGCCGCGCAGTCGGCGGCACGACGGCGCCGCGGCGCACGGGCGACAGCCGACTTACGCCCCTCACGGCGACCACCGACTTACGGGCCTCACGTGCCCCTCGACGACGTGCCGCGACCAACCCGGGCCTGCGGCCCCGGGGCGCGGGGCACCCCGGGCGGGCGACACCTGGGGCTCGGCTCCGGTGTGGGAGGCTCCCGCGTGCGGAGGCACCGGAGGCTCCGCACGGGCCGTCAGCCGGCCTCGCTGCCCCGAGACGTCAGCCCACCTTGCTGCCCCGCATCGGTTCCGTCGCCTCGCCCTCGCCGCGCCGCATGCCCAGCAGGAACTCCTCCAGTACCTCGGGCGCGGTCCGTTGCGGGCGCCAGCCGAGCTCCGTACGCGCGCGGGTGCAGTCCATCAGCGGCAGTCGGAGGACCGCGTCGAAGAGATGCGGGGAAGCGGGCAGCAGATGCAGCCCCCATGCCGCGGCGATCGCCGAGCGGGCTGCCGTACGCGGCAGCCGGACCCGGCGGGAGCCGAGCATCCTGCCCAGCAGATCCGCGTCGACCGCCGGCTCGGCGGCGAGGTTGAACGCGCCGCGCACATCGGACTTCACGGCGAGCTGATACGCCCTGGCCGCGTCGTCGGTGTGCAGGGCCTGCACCCGCAGGCCCGGAATGTCGGGCAGGAACGGCAGCAGCTCCGGGCGGGCCAAATGACCCGGCAGGAAACGGCCGCCGAAGATGCGGCGCTGCTCGCTCGCCGACTCCCGTTTGAACAGGAAGGCCGGCCGCATCCGCACCACCCGCATCCTGGGATGGGCCCGGTCGAAGGCGTCCAGCGCCCGTTCCAGATAGGCCTTCTCGCGGCAGTACGCGGCATCGGGCCAGCCGTGTGTCGGCCACGACTCGTCCACGGCGTGGTCCTTCGGCCCGGGCGAGTACGCGCCGACCGAGGAGGCGTGGACGAGCGTCGGCACCTTCGCCGTTGCTGCCGCCTCGAACACACGGATGCTGCCCAGTACGTTCGTCCGCCAGGTCATCGCCGGATCATGCGTGGGCTGGAACGCCCAGGCCAGATGGATGACGGCCGAGGCGCCTTCGAAGAGGCTCCTCGAATCGGCCTGCGCGGACGCCAGGTCGACGGCGGCCCACTCCGTCTTCGCCGGTGACCATTCGGGAATCCGGCGGGCCAGCCCCAGCACGGAGCCGACGTCCGGATCCTCCGACAGCAGCCGGACCACGCTCGTTCCGACGTTGCCGGTGGCGCCGGTGACCACGATCCTGCGAGGCGGTTCGCTGCTCACCTGCGGCTCCTCTCGACGGCGGGGACGGGAGCCCCGAGTACCCCTGCGGGGCCGCCCGCACGCTCCGCCGCCGCGCGTCAGGCGGCGAACGCGTCCACGCCCGTCAGCTCGGCCGACAGCCGCCACAGACGCGCTGCCTCGTCCGGGTCGGTCGCCCAGCCCTTGACGCCGGTGCGCTCGCCGCCACCAGGGGCGGGCTCGGCGATGTCGCAGTCCTCCAGGTAGACCCCGCCCAAGCCGTTCAGCTGGGGCGATGTCGCCGCCCACACCTGGGTGGCCGCGCCCTGCGCGGGGCTCTTGAAGCCCTCCGGGTTGAGCGGGTTGCCCTGCTCGTCGATCCAGCCGCGCTCCACCATCTCCGCCGTCGCGAGGTGGCGCTGCAACGGGGTGAGGATGCCGCCCGGGTGGAGCGCGAACGCCCGTACGCCGCGGTCGGCGCCGAGCTTGTCGAGGTGCACGGCGAACAGGACGTTCGCCGTCTTCGCCTGCCCGTACGCCTGCCACTTGTCGTAGCCGTGCCGCCAGTGGACGTCGTCCCAGCGCATGCCGTGCAGGTGGTGGCCCTGGGAGGACACCGAGACCACGCGGGCGCCCCCGGGCTCGATCGCCGGCCACAGGCGGTTGACCAGGGCGAAGTGGCCGAGGTGGTTGGTGGCGAACTGCGCCTCCCAGCCGGGCCCCACCCGGGTCTCGGGGCAGGCCATGATGCCGGCGCTGTTGATCACGATGTCGACGGTGCGTCCGGTGGCGAGGAACCGCTCGGCGAAGCGGCGCACGCTGTCCTGGTCGCCGAGGTCCAGCTCGTCGACCTCGACGCCGGCGAGGCCGGTCAGCGCCTCTTCCGCGGTGGCCCGGCGACGGGCGGGGACGACGACCTGGGCGCCGGCCTCGGCGAGCGCCCTGGTGGTTTCGAGGCCGAGGCCGGAGTAGCCGCCGGTGACGATCGCGAGCCGTCCGGTGAGGTCGATGCCGTGCAGGACGTCGGCGGCGGTGCTCGTGGCACCGAAGCCCGAGCCGATCTTGTGCTGTGCAGTGCTCATGCCGGGAACGCTACGAATTGAAGCGCTCTCGAAGTCAAGCCACGCGGGCCGACGGGACGAGGAAGAGGAGGAGCCCCGACCGGACGGGGGATTCCGGCCGGGGCGGTCACGGGCGGCCCGGAACGCCTGCCTGGGGGCTGTCGGCCTGGGGGCTGGGACCGGGGCTGTCGGCCAACGGGCTGTCGGCCAGGCTCGCCAGGAGATGGGCCGGATCGTCGTAGATCGCCTGCGCGCCCGCCTCCAGCAGATCGGCGCGGGGGATCCCGCCGCACAGGACGCCCACACAGCGCACACCGGCCCGCGTCCCGGCCCGCATGTCCCACACGGTGTCGCCGACGAACACCGCGCGCTCGGCGGGCACCCCGGCCAGTTCCAGGGCGTGCTCGACGGGCTCCGCTGCGGGCTTGCCCTTCTCGACGTCGTCGGCGCTCGCGGTGGCCGCGATCGCGTCGTCCGCGGCGATGGCCCGGCGCAGCGCGGACAGTTCCGCGCCCCCGGCCGAGGTCGCGAGCACGACACGCCAGCCCTCCCGGTCGAGGCGGCGCAGCAGCAGCCCCGCGTCCCGCAGCGGGGGCAGCCGGTCGAAGTACTGGCCGTACAGCGCCTTGTGGGCGGCGCTCAGTTCCGCGTCGCGGTCCTTGTCCCGGTCGTCACCGAGGAGGTGAGCGATCAGGTCGGTGGAGCCGAGGCCGACGGCCCGGTGGATGTCGTGCATGGGCACCCGGTGGCCCGCCTGCCGGAGCGCCTCCCACCAGGTCGTCACATGGAGGTGGTTGGTGTCGACGAGGGTGCCGTCGACGTCGAACACGGCCGCCCGTTCCATGTGCCGTCCCTTCCTCCCGCTCGTGTGAGTCATCGCCGCACGAGTACCACGTCAGGCACCGGCCACTCGGGACGGTGTCCGGCCCTCGTGGGTCCAGGCCAGCAGTTCCTCCAGGTCCCAGGTGGTCACCACCCGTTCGGCCGGTATCCCGCACTCCTCCGCGCGGGCGCAGCCGAGGATCTGCCAGTCCAGCTGGCCGGGCGCGTGTGCGTCGGTGTCGACGGAGAACAGCACGCCCGCGTCCAGGGCGCGGCGCAGCAGCCGGCGCGGCGGGTCCAGCCGCTCCGGGCGACTGTTGATCTCCACCGCCGTGCCCGACTCGGCGCAGGCGGCGAACACCTCGTCCGCGTCGAACTGCGACTCCGGCCGCCCCCGCCCGGTCACCAGCCTGCCCGTGCAGTGCCCCAGGACGTCCGCGTGCGGATCGCGTACGGCCCGCACCATGCGCCGGGTCATGGAGCGGGCGTCCATGCGCAGCTTGGAGTGCACGGACACCACCACCACGTCCAGTCGGTCCAGCAGCTCCGGCTCCTGGTCGAGGGAGCCGTCCTCGAGGATGTCGCACTCGATTCCGGTGAGCAGCCGGAACGGGGCCCAGGTCTCGTTCAGCCCGGCCACCACGTCCAGCTGCCGGCGCAGCCGCTCGGGCGAGAGGCCACGGGCCACGGTCAGTCGCGGCGAGTGGTCGGTGAGCGCGGCCCATTCATGGCCGAGCTCCGCCGCGGTCCTGCCCATCTCCTCGATCGGGCTGCCGCCGTCCGACCAGTCGGAGTGCAGATGGCAGTCCCCGCGCAGCAGCGCCCGCAGCCCCGCGCCCGCCCGGTTCTCCGGTGCGGTGGCCTCCGCCTCCAGTTTCTCCAGATAGCCCGGTGTCCCGCCGGCCAGTGCCTCACGAGCCACCTGGGCGGTCTTCGGGCCGACGCCCTTGAGGGACTCCAGCGACCCGGCCTCCGCCCGCTCGCGCACCTCCTCCTCGGGCAGCTCGGCCAGCACGCGGGCCGCGGTGCGAAAGGCCCGGACGCGATAGGTCGGCGCCAGGGCCCGCTCCAGCAGGAACGCGATCCGCTCCAGGGCCTCGACCGGGTCCATCGCCACCTCCCCCTCCAGAGTTCCCCAGGAGCCGGGGGACCGCACGACGGACGCAGGGGGGTTGGCCGGTGCATGCCAGGGCGGCGGCGGCCGGGGCCGGAGCCTCGACGTACCGCCGCCTTGAGGGAACCGTTGACGCGGGTTGCGCTCTACGCTCTATGCATGACCGAAATCGCGAGCCCGCACATGTCACACCCGCGGATCATGGTGCTCGGGGTTCAGCCGGGTACGCCGCCCTTCCGCATCATGGAGATCGACGGTGTGGTCGTCGGTATGGCCAAGACCGTCACCGACGTCCTGGAGACCGCCGCCGCCTTCGGTATCACGGTCCACGACCTCGACGATCCGGACGTGGTCCGCTGGGTCGGCGGAGACAAGTTCACCTGGCGCCACCACTAGGGCCTGTCGCCCGGATCATGCGGGCGCGTCGCGGGCCGGTTCGGCCGGGTCAGCCGACCGTCCATTTCTGGTTGCCGCCGCCCGTGCAGGTCCAGATCTGCAACCGGGTGCCGTTCGCCGAGTCGTTGCCGGTCACGTCGAGGCATTTGTCGGCCTGCGGATTGACGATGTCGCGCGCGCCGGTGACCGTCCATCTCTGGTTGGGGCCGCCGGTGCAGTCCCACAGCTGCACGGCCGTGCCGTCCGCCGTGCCGTTGCCCGTCACGTCCAGGCATTTGCCGAGCGCCCGGAGCGTGCCGTCCGAGCCCGCCGTCCAGCGCTGCGCGGCCGTGCCCTTGCAGTCGTACAGCTGTACGGGTGTGCCGTTGGCGGGGTTCGCCCCGGCCACGTCGACGCACTTGCCGGCCAGGCCCCTGATCGCGCTGCCGATCGGGCTGTCGCCCGTGGTCACCGAGACATGGTCCACCAGCAGTTGCTGCGGGAAGACGGTGGAGCCGTCCGGGTCGCCGGGCCAGTAACCGCCGACCGCGAGGTTGAGGATCAGGAAGAACGGCTTGTTGAAGACCCACTGCCTGCCGCCGAGGTCGGCGGGCGTGCGCCGCTGGTAGACGTTTCCGTCCACGGACCAGGTGATGGAGTCCGGCGCCCAGTCGACGGCGAAGGTGTGGAACGCGTCGGCGAACGCCTGCCCGTTCGGGAGGGAGTAGGCCGCTCCGATACCGCCCGAGCCCGAGTAGCCGGGGCCGTGGAGGGTGCCGTGCACGGTCGAGGGCTCGAAGCCGACGTTCTCCATGATGTCGATCTCGCCCGAGTCGGGCCAGTTGACCGGGGTGCCGAGCATCCAGAACGCGGGCCACATGCCCTGCCCGCGCGGCACCTTCATCCGCGCCTCGATGTGACCGTACTGCGCGGTGAACTTCCCGGCGGTGTTCAGCCGGGCCGAGGTGTACTGGCAGGTGCCGTACCAGCACTGGTAGTTGGCGGGGTTCTCGCGCCGGGCCGTGATGACCAGACGGCCCTGCCCGTCCAGGGCCGCGTTCTTGGTGCCGGACGTGTAGTACTGCCGCTCATGGTTGTTGACGTTGTCGCCGGTCTCGATCTGCCACTTCGAGGCATCGACCGCGGCCCCTGCAGGCCCGTCGAAGGTGTCGGAGAACGTCACCGCGGCGGCTGCGGCGGCTGCGTCGTCCGGCGGCTCCGCCTGCGCCGGGCCGATCGCGGCGGACGCGACCAGCACGGCCGACAGCGCGGTGAGAAGAGCGGTGCGGAGCAGGCGTGGGGAGGCCATCGTGCTCCCTTCCATGCGGCGGCCCGTGCGGGACGGGGTGCGCCGGCCGAGGTGGGGGGTGAAGGCGTCGCCACTTGATTTAAGGAGTGAGGTAAGGGGCCGTCAATACCTTGGTACGGACCAGAACTCGAGTGTCCGGAACTCGGCGCGGGATCGCCCCACCCGGCATGGCTCGTCCGCTGCCGAAGAGTCGTGTTCCTAGGCTTCTCGCCATGAACGCCGCACACATCGGTGAACTGCTCGCCATCCTGGGCGCGGGCATGGCCGCCGGTGCCGTCAACGCCGTCGTCGGCTCGGGGACGCTGATCTCGTTCCCGGTGCTGCTGGCGACCGGCCTGCCGCCCGTCACCGCCACGGTCTCCAACGCGCTCGGCCTGATCCCCGGATCGATCAGCGGGGCCATCGGCTACCGCGAGGAGCTGCGCGGTCAGCGCCGGCGCCTGCTGAAGTGGGGCGCCGGCGCCGCACTCGGCGGGCTCAGCGGCGCCACACTGCTCCTCGCCCTGCCCGCCTCGGCGTTCGAACGGATCGTGCCGGTCCTGGTGGGCCTCGCCCTCGTGCTGGTCGTCCTCCAACCGCTGCTCAGCAAGAAGCTGAGCAGCCGCCGGGCACGGAAGGGAAAGACGCCACGCCCAGACGGCGGGCCCCTGCTGCTCGCCGGACTGACCCTGGCCAGCGTCTACGGCGGCTACTTCGCGGCCGCCCAGGGCATCATCTACGTCGCCCTGATGGGCATGCTCGTCGAAGACAGCCTGCAACGCCTCAACGGGGCCAAGAACGTGCTCGTCGCGGTGGTGAACTCCGTGGCAGCGCTGTTCTTCCTCGTCGCCGCTCAGTTCGACTGGACGGCCGTGGGCCTCCTCGCGATCGGGTCCGCGGCCGGCGGCCTCCTGGGAGCCAGGACCGGCCGCCGGCTGCGCCCCGCGGTCTTGCGCGCGTTCATCGTGGTCGTCGGCACGATGGCCATCGTCCAGCTGGTGCTGCGTTAGGCCTTGGCGGGGCGAGAGCCCCGGGCGTGCACCACGCGGCTCAGCCGCCGGCCCAGCAGGAGGTAGCCGATCAGGGCGCCGGTGGTGTTGAGGATGACGTCGTCGATGTCGAAGGCGCGCCCCGTCACCAGGGCACCCTGCGCGAACTCGACCAGGAGCATGACGGTCGCCGTCAGCAGCAGGACGCGAAGGACACCGCGCGTTCGTGGCGCGACGACCGGAACGAGGATGCCGAACGGGACACCCAGCAGCAGATTGCCCCCGATCTGCTTGACGGCGTCGCGGAGTTCGGGCTGGTCCAGATAGGCCCGCAGGGAACTGCCCGGCTGCAGGTTGGTGTGCGTCAGCGCCTCGGACGCGGGGGAGGGCTGCAAGGTGAGCTTCGCCAGCACGACGGCGAAGGCGACCATGAACGCGAAGGCGCACAGCATCGCCAGGAGACGGGCCAGGAAGCGCAGGGGACTTCGCCCGGGCCGCGAGGTGCGCGCGGAGGTGGCGGAGCGTTCGGACTCGGCCGTGCGTCCGGACTTCCCGGTGCGTCCCAGCCTGGCACCGAGTCCGGTCCTGGCGGAGCCTCCCGCCCTTGCGCGGCCCGTGGACCTGGCCGCGCCCCGCGACTTCGAACCGCCTGCGAACTTCGTCGCCTCGCGCCACTTCGCGCTCAGCGCCGACTTGAGGGAACCCGCTGCTGTCGAGCCCCCCGCGGACTTCGCTCCTCCTGCCGCCTTGGCGGCACCTCGGGGTTTGGGAGTGCCGGGGTGCAACGCGGTACGCGAACGTGCGGTCCCACCGGCCATGCGATCCTCCAGTCTTCAACGTCTCTTCGTGGTACGCCGTTTACCCCGGCACCGCGTCGAGATGCCCACCGCGTCCAGCCCGGTGCCACAGCCGGCCACGTTTCCCGTCACGCTGTCCGGGCACTCCGGGCGGAGGCTGCGCGCGCCGCCGCCGCGACCGTCGTGCTGGGCGGGGGCGTGGGCGCCACCCTGCGGGGTCTCGCCACCGGACCGCCGCGGCGCAGGGTCGTCGCCCCGAACCTGTCCACAGCACCGGTCTGCCCCGGACTGCTCCTACTCGCCCAAGGCCACGACCGCCCCGCCCACGTCGACCCCGCCCTCGTCCTCGCCCTGCTCGGCCCCGTGAGCCCCCCTGCTCGGGGCGCTGGCCCTGCCGGGTCTGCTGTCGTAGGGGAGCAGAGTTCAGGCCCCGTACGTCACCTTCACCTCCTTGAAGCCGAGGGAGTGCAGCAGGCCCTTCAGCATGGCCGTCGTATTGGTCTCGGCGCGTGCGGTCAGCTCGCTCTCCTTCGCCGCGTCACCGATGTGCTTCACCGCCAGTTTCTGCACGGCCTGTTCGCTGTTCGGGTTGTCCGAGAAGAGATCGCCGAGCCGGTCGAGGAGGCCACGCTCCTTGGACACGGCGTAGGAGCGATCCGGGTCGAGGGACGGTTTGCCGAGGGCGGCGTGCGGCAGTCGGAGCGTGGCGGACGTACGGTCGTCGTCGACCGAGACGTCGTCCTCGCCGATACTCCCGAGGTCGACATAGGCGTCCACCGTGCCCGCGCCGACGTACAGCGTGCGGGAGCCGCGGATCGCGTCGGGCAGGAATTTGGCGTCCTTCTCCAGATCCACGACGATCTGGAAGTTGCCGGAGGCGGCGTCGTAGCGGCTCATGTCCTGGATGGACTGGAGCAGTGCGGGACCCGAGCGGTCATGGGTCTCGGTGCCGAACAGGTCCTTGAGACCGGGGATCAGACTGAACCGTATCCCGGCGAACAAAACCACGAGCACGATCACCAGGGCGCTCACCGCCTTCGCCCAGCCGGGCACGCGCCTGTTGATGCGTTTGATGGGAGTCGTCATGTCGACGTCCCTCCTTCCCTGCGCTTCGGATACCCCCAAACGCCGCGCAGGATCTGAGGCTTGGCCGATTGCCGTCCCCGGTCGACGCCGCGGGCCTTCGCCTTCAGAGTGAGACTCAACGTTTCTGCCGAGGTCAGTAGCATGAACCCGCCACCCGGAATGATCATGCGAGGAGCGGATCGTGCGAGAGATCGCCGTGTTCAGCGGTAGTGCCCACCCCGAACTGGCGGCGGAGGTCTGCGCGCACCTGGGGGTGCCGCTCAGCCCCAGCCGGGTCAGCCGGTTCGCCAACGACTGCCTTCAGGTGCAGCTCCAGGCCAACTGCCGGGAGCGCGACGTCTTCCTGATCCAGCCGCTGGTCCGGCCGGTCCAGGAGCACCTGGTCGAGCTGCTGCTGATGTGCGACGCCGCCCGCGGGGCGTCCGCCCGCCGGATCACCGTCGTCATGCCGCACTACTCCTACGCCCGCTCCGACAAGAAGGACGCCCCCCGCATCTCTCTCGGCGGCCGGCTCGTCGCCGACCTGATGGTGGCCGCCGGGGCGAGCCGCGTCCTCGCCATGACCCTGCACGCCCCCCAGGTGCACGGCTTCTTCACGGTGCCGGTCGACCACCTGCACGCGCTGCGTGAACTCGCCGCGCACTTCAGGCAGTACGACCTCTCGCGCACGACCGTCGTCTCCCCGGACCTCGGCAACGCCAAGGAGGCCGCCGCGTTCGCGCGGATGATCGGCGCCCAGGTGGCCGCGGGAGCCAAGCAGCGGTTCGCGGACGACCGGGTCAGCATCAACTCCGTCATCGGCGAGGTGACCGACCGGGACGTCATCGTCCTGGACGACGAGATCGCGAAGGGCAGCACCGTCCTCGAACTGCTCGACCGGCTGCGGGAGCTGGGCCCGAGGTCGATCCGCGTCGCCTGCACCCACGGGCTGTTCGCGTCCGGCGCGCTGAAGCGGATCGGTGAGCAACCCGATGTCATGGAGATCGTGTGCACCAACACCGTGCCGGTCCCGGCCGAGGAGCGCACCGACAAGCTGCGGATCCTCTCCATAGCCCCGGCCCTCGCCGAGGCGGTGCGCCGCATTCACAACGGTGAGTCCGTCAGCGCCCTGTTCGACGCGCCCGGTGGTGAGTAGCGGAGCGTGCGGGGCCTGAACCAGCCGGCCCGGGAGTCTCACAGCGTGCCGGACGTGGCCTCGGCGTGGTCCAGGGCCGCGTCCGGCGTCGGATGCGGGGGCAGCAGCCGGGCGAGGCCGGTGATCCGCAGGACCCGCAGGGTGAGCGGATGGGTGCAGACCAGATGCAGCTGCCCGCCGTGTTCGAGCACCCGGCTGCGCGCCCGGTACAGCAGGCGCAGCCCGGAGCAGTCGAAGAACTCCACGCGCCTGAGGTCGATCACGATCCGGGCATCGGGGTGGGTCGTCACGCGGTCCAGGTAGGGGACTATCTCGAACGCCGCCGCGATGTCGATCTCGCCGCGTAACTCCAGCACCGTGTGGTCCCGGTGTCGATGGACGCGCAGATGCCGGCTGAACGGCGCAGGACCCTGCTGCACGACGACATCGCCTCCAACCTGCTCACGTGGGCGGGCTGCTCAAATCCAGTCCCCGCACTGCAAGTTACCCTCGAATGAGCGTTTCTGAGCATGTTCGATTGACATATGTCTTCGAATTGCGACAGATGATTTCCGAAACGCGACCACACCGCCTGATCGGCCACCCGTGCCCGGGGCCTGGAGCGAGTCGACGAACCGCGCACCCCGATCGACCCCGCCGGCCGCCCGGATGGGCCTGGGCGCCCTCGGCTGCCGCTTTCTCCAGCTGTGCTGGTAGGTAAGGGCATTTGTCGATGTTTGCGCTCCTGGCTGAGAGTGACGGAACCCTCACTTCCGTCAGGTGGTGAGTTTGATCCTTTTGCAGTCAAACCCGATAAGCTCCCGTTCGGCGCTGCGAGTTGACTCGGTCGCGATCGGTCATCTCGTGGTGCGTACTCATGAGTGCGATCGCTTTGCACACCCCCCCCTGATCGATCGTTGCCTCGAAGGATGCAGATGGAACTCGCCACTCCGCCCCCGGCGGCGCGGCCCCCTGTCGCCTGGTACAGCTGGTGGCTGATGCCGCTGGCCTTAGGAGGTGGGACGGTTGCCGCCACGTTCATGAGCTCGGAGCGAATAACCGCCGCGGTCGCCGGCGCCGCGGCAACCGCGGCCGGCACCGCGTGTGTACGACTCCTGCTGCGCACCCGCACGCAACTGCGCAAGGCCGAGGGCGACCACCGCGCCTCGCAGGCGGAGCACTCCCAGCAGTGGCAGCAGCATGTGGCTGGGCTGGAACGGCAGTTCAGCGCCGACCGCGCCGCCTTGGAGGGCCGCCTCGCCGAGCAGTCGGGCGCATACGAGGCCCAGCTCACCGAGCAGGCCCGCGCCTACGACGAGCGCCTCGCCGAGTACGAGGAGCGGCTGGCCCAGGAGTGCGCCTCCTACGAGGAGCGGATCGCCGCCCAGGCAGCGTCCTACGAGGCCCGGCTCGCCGACCAGGCAGCGGTCCGGCAGGAGCAGCTGGCCCACCAGCAGGCCGCGGTCGCCCACCTCGCCGACACCCAGCTGCCCGACGCTCTGCGGCAGCTGCGTGAGGGCGCGGCCATCGACGACCTCCTGCCGTCCGTCGACCAGGCCGCGAAGGCCGGCACCGAGCTCCAGATGAGTCTGCGCAAGCTGCTGCGCACCTCGCTGATCGGCATCGAGGAGGAGTTCAACCGCTCGACCTCCGCCGAGCAGGCCGTGGTCGGCATCGGCAACCGTATCCACGTCCTGACCAGCAAGCTGAGGGGCCGGCTGCACGAACTCCAGGGCGAGCACGGCCGGCTGCCAGCCGTCGCCCGCGGCCTGATGGAGCTGGACCAGGCGATCGGACCCGCCGACTGTCTCGCCGCCAGCATCAGCGTCCTGGGCGGCTCGGACCGGCCCGGCCGGCAGTGGCAGGAGCCGCAGCGCCTGCTCAGCGTGGTCCGCGGCGGCATCGGCCGGATCAAGGACTTCCACCGGATCGACGTACGCCATCTGCCGGAACTCGGCGTCGACGGCGGCCTCGTGGACCACCTCACGCTGATCTTCGCCCACCTCCTGGACAACGCGGCCCGCTACTCGCCGCCCACCGAGCCGGTCACCGTCTCCGGCAAGGAGGTCCCGAACGGTGTCGGCATCGAGATCCAGGACTCCGGCAAGGGCCTGAGCGAGGAGAAGAAACGCGACGCCGAGCACGCCCTCGCCGGCACCGCGACCGGCCCGGGCCTCGGCGGCATCTCGGAGGACGCGAACATCGGTCTGCGGGTCGTCGGCATCCTCGCCCGCCGCTACGGCATCCGCGTCACCTTCGCGGACTCGCCGTGGCTCGGCACCTCGGTGGTGGTCGTGGTCCCGCACAAGTACTTCAGCCCGCTGCCCGCGGTCACCTCCGCCGCCTCGGCGGCGACGGCACCGACGGCCCAGGCCGCCGCGTCCGCCCCGGCCCGCGAAGCCGTGGCCGTCGCGGCGGCGCCGGCCGACACCGCCGATGCGGTGGACACCACGCCCGGCGGCCTGCCCCGGCGCCGCAGCAGGCGGCACGAGGGGGCACGCCACGAGCCGGCCGGGCCCCCGGAGCGGAGCGAGGAGACGACGACGGTCGCCGCTGTTCCGCCCGACGCGTCCTTCGCCGGCCTGGCCGCCTTCGCCACCGCGGGCCGCGAGCCCGGCGAGGCGGGCGCGACGAGCGACGGGCGCGAGTCCACCGAGCAGCACCGCACCGAAGAGAGCGACTAGTGGCCATGACGCAACAGGGAACCGACGTGAGCTGGGCGCTCCGCGATCTGGTGGAGAGCATCCAGGAGATCAACTTCGCCCTCGTGGCCTCCAGCGACGGCAAAGCCATCACCTCCTACGGCGCCGAAGACCCCGACGACGTGGACCGCTTCGCCGCTGTGGTGGCCGGCCTCCAGGCGCTGGCGCAGCCGGTCGCCGCGCAGTTCCCCAAGTACGCGGGGCAGCTCAGGCTGGCGATGATCGAGGTCGACGGCGGTCACCTCTTCGTCGTCCGGGCCGGGGTGGAGACCTATCTCGGCGTCCTCGCCCGTGAGGGCCTCGACCAGGGGCTGCTCGGTCATCAGATGAGGGACCTGGCGCGCAGGATGGGCGAACTGCTCGGCACCACTCCGCGCCTGGAGGAGCACTCTGGATGAGTGCTCCCCGCCGGCCCATGAACCCGTCCGGTCTCGAGCGTTACTACGTCCTCACCCGGGGGCGCAGCGGACCGGGCGGTTCGGCGTCGAGCCTCGACGTGGCGACCCTCATCGCCGCCCGCACCGCCCCCGCACCGGGGTTGCAGCATGAGCACGAGGAGATCCTTCGGCGCTGCCGCGATCCGCTGTCGGTGGCCGAACTCGGCGCCCACCTCGGATTGCCCTTCAACATTCTCGCGGTGCTGCTGACGGATCTGCTGGAGGCAGGCCACGTCGAAGCCCGTGACCCCATCCCGGCGCACGACGCCGGCCGCGGGCCCGACCTCGCGCTCCTTGAGGAGGTACTCAGTGGACTTCAAAGGCTTTGACCAGCCCGGTGGGCCGGGTGGCGGGGGCACCCGTTCGGTGAAGGTGATGATCGCCGGCGGCTTCGGCACCGGGAAGACCACCCTGGTCCGCTCGGTGAGCGACATCAAGCCGCTCACCACCGAGGAGACCCTCACCCAGGCCAGCGCCGACGTCGACCACCTCATCGGCGTCGCCGACAAGACGGAGACCACCGTCAGCCTGGACTTCGGCAAGATCAGCCTCAACGACAGCCTGATGCTGTACCTGTTCGGCACGCCCGGCCAGGAGCGCTTCTGGTTCCTGTGGAACGGACTGTTCAAGGGCGCGCTCGGCGCCATCGTCCTGGTGGACACCCGCCGGCTCGCCTCCAGCTTCCGGGCCATCGAGGAGATGGAGCGGCAGAACGTCCCGTTCGTCGTCGCGCTGAACGTCTTCCCCGACTCCAAGGACTACCCCGTGGAGGAGATCCGGGACGCTCTCGACATCTCCCCGCACACCCCGGTCGTGGCGTGCGACGCCCGCGACCGGGCCTCCAGCCGTGACGTCCTCGTCGCCCTGATACGCCACCTGAAGGAACGCTCCGCCGTCGCACTGGAGTCCCGATGAACGACCAGCCTCCACACGATCCCGAGGCGCCCCGCGGCTGCCCCTTCGGTCATGGGACCGAGCTGACCCGGCTGTTCGGGCCCGAGGCGGCGACGGACCCGAGCGGCATCTACGAGCGGCTGCGCAAGGAGCACGGCTCGGTCGCGCCGGTGCTGCTGGAGGGCGACATCCCCGCCTGGCTGGTGCTGGGCTACCGGGACAGCCGGCGCGTGCTCGACAATCCCCTCCAGTTCCCCCGGGACGCGCGGATCTGGCGGGACTGGCGGGAGGGCCGGGTCGCGGAGAACTCTCCGCTGGTCCCGATGCTCGCCTGGCGCCCGGACTGTGTGTCCCAGGACGGCGAGGCGCACCGCCGGCTGCGCGGTGCCGTCAGCGACGGGCTGCAGTCCGCCGCCGACCGCGGTGTACGGCGCCACGCCACGTACTTCGCCAACAAGCAGATCGACGCGTTCGCGGACTCGGGCCGCGCCGATCTGGTGGCGGACTACGCCGACTATCTGCCGATGCTCGTGATCGCCCGCGTTCTGGGGCTCGCCGAGGCGGAGGGGCGTCGCCTGGTCGAGTCCTGCGCCCAGGTGATGAAGGGCGGCGAGGACGCCGTCGCGCACGACGGCGTGATCAGGGAGATCTTCGGTGAACTCACCGAGCGCAGGCGGTCCGAACCCGGCTCCGACCTCGCCACCGGCCTGCTGGAGCATCACGCGGCGCTCGACCACGACGAGGTCGTGGCCCATCTGCGCGCGGTGCTGATCGCCGCGCACGTCACGACGAACCTGCTGGCCCGGGTGCTGGAGCTGGTCCTGACCGACGCTTCCCGGCTCTCCGGGCTGATCAGCGGTCAGCTGGACATCTCGGCGGTGGTGGAGGAGGCCATGTGGAACTCTCCGCCGCTGGCCGTCCTGCCGGGGCGCTTCGCCGCCAGCGACGTCGAACTGGGCGGGCACCGTATCGAGGAGGGCGACCTGCTCGTTCTCGGTCTCGCCCCGGGCAACGTCGATCCCGAGGTCCGGCCCGACCCGGGTGTCTCGGTGCAGGGCAATCAGGCCCACCTGGCGTTCGGCGCGGGCCCGCACGAATGCCCCGGGCAGAACATCGGGATGTCCGTCATCGAGATCGCGGTGGACGTCCTTCTGCACCGTCTGCCGGGCCTGCACCTAGCGGTGCCGCCGGAGGAACTCACCTCGACGGCGTCCACATGGATGTCCCTGCTGGACAGCCTGCCGGTCGAGTTCGAGGTGTAGACGCCGAGGCGACAAGACGACAAGACGACAAGACGTCGAGAAGCCGCTCCCGGCCGGGAGCGGCTTCTCGACGCGTAGGAATCGGGGCCGGATCGAGGCGTCAGCCGTCCAGCCAGTCGCCCTCGAGGTCCGTGGGACGGTACCCCATGGCGTTCCAGAGGAAATGCGGGTGGGCGCAGCCGAACATGTAGGCGAGCAGAGCGGCGTCCTCCCTCCCTGTGCGAGGGTCGTGCAGGGCGTGGAAGAACTCCGACCCGACCGCGCCGGAGTCCTGTTGGATCTCACGCGCGCGGGCCGTGGACGGCGCGGCGGCGGATGCCTCCACCGCGGCGATGTACGTGCGGCGCAGGATCTCCCAGGTGCTGTCGGCGTCGCCGTGCCAGGGGCCGTGCAGTGCTTCGAAGGCATGGAGTTCGGTGTCGAAGAGGGACCATGCCCCGGGGTTCTGCGCTCGGCAGCGTGCGGACAGCTCGGCGGTCCGGGCGCTCAGAGCAGGTGCGGTGGGCCGCGGGGAGAGGGTGAGCGTGGTGCCGTCTGTGAGGATGCCGGTGCACGCGTTGGGCTGAAGGTCGCACAGCGAACAGTCCTCGGCCGGCGGGAGACCCTGGACGATGCCGTCGAACCACAATCCGTGCCGGCCCGTGAGCCCCAGCCAGACGATGGTGCTGGGCATCAGCCAGGTGTTCCACATCGGGGGGTGCGCCTCGGGCATGCAGCCGTACTTGACGGCGGCGATGGCGCAGGCGGCGTAGAGGGCCTTGGTGTGGGCGGGCAGGTCGGCGAGCCAGAAGTTGCTGATCTCGCCGGTGAGGGCGTCGGCTCGGACGTCGACCATGTCGTCGACGACGCGGCACAGCAGCAGCGCGGCGAGGTGTTCCTCCTGCCAGAGTTCGGTGTCGGGTGAGACGTGCCAGAACAGGCAGTCCATCATCTGCAGGAGCGAGTAGGTGCCCTGGCCGAGCGGGTTGGTCTGGGGGAGTGCGACGTCGCCCGCGTGGTGCCGCTGGAGCCAGGACTCGTCCACGGATCGCTTGTGGGCCGCGTAGAGTCCGCAGACCAGGGCCCGTGCCGTGTTGATGCTGAAGTCTTCGGCCAGGCGGCCTTCGATGAGTTGGGTGAGGTGCGTGGTGTCTATGGTGTCGATCACGCGCTTGTACTCATGGAAGAGCAGGATGTCGTCCTCGAAGCGGTGGCGGTAGCCGAGGTCTCGTTCGAGGTCGTTCATCTGCCGGGCCAGGACCCATCCACCGGTCAGGACGCTGTCCAGTTCCCGGTGGTACGGCCAGGTCTTGACGGTGAGGGGACGACCGGCGCTCTGCCGCCAGTCGTAGTCGGCCAGCGTGCGGTCGGGGGGCGTGGGTAGCCGGCGGCACAGGGAGCAGGCGCAGGAGGCTGCCTGCTCCTCCTCGCGCGGCGGGGTGAGCGCCCGGCTCCTCCAGGCCCCCTCCAGCATCGTGCACGTCAGCCGGCAGATCTCGACATCGGTGCTGACCTGAGGGAAGGCTGACTCGATCACGCGCAGCCCGGCGTCCAGCCGCCTCAGCCTGGCGTAGCCCTCGTCATCGGGCGGGAGGAACGCGCGCGGCGCCGTACGAAGGGCTCCCTCCACATGCAGCGTGGTGCCCGAGCGGGGCGATCCGAACGCGTCGAGGCGCTGCTGAGCGGCGTTCTGGCAATCCCGGTACTCGTCGGTGCACCCGTTGACGTGCTCGGCGAAGAGGCCGGCCAAGGCGTTCCCCGCCTCGGCCGGCTGGAGCCGGGCACTCGGCCGCGCCGGGAGCAAGCGGTCCGTGGATATCCGAGGACCACCGCCTACGACTCGAGATTGCACACCGGTCTCCCTTCAAGCTGCGGTCCTGGCAACGGATCGATCGGCCGTGGCTGTCAGCCGGTCGTGACCGCCACACGACCGCCCGCTCGTTCGAACTCGCTTTCCCGATACGCAAGTTGAAACGAAAAGCGGTACGAGACTGCCCAGGCCGGAAATGATCTACGCCCAACCGGACCGTGATCTCCGTTACTGCTCAAGCCTCCTGAGCTGCGTATACTCGCGCGCCCCCGACGTAAGTGACAGCTACACGCGTCTGGGCGATCTCCTCGGCCGGCGCGTCGAACGGATCGCGGTCCAGGACGACGAGATCCGCCAGCGCTCCCGCACGGATCTCACCGGTGTCGTCGAGGTGGTTCACATACGCCGAGCCCGCCGTGTAGGCGGTCAACGCCTCGACGAGTCCGATCCGTTCGCCGGGCAGGAACACCGGCGCGTCGCCCTCGCCGGGCGCCACCCGGTTGACCGCCACATGAATGCCGTGCAGCGGATCCGGGCTGCTCACCGGCCAGTCGCTGCCCGCCGCGAGCCGGGCACCGGAGCGCAGCAGCGCGCCGAACGGGTACTGCCACGCGGCGCGTTCGGGCCCGAGGAAGGGAATGGTCAGCTCGTCCATCTGCGGTTCGTGCGCGGCCCACAGCGGCTGGATGTTCGCGACCGCCCCGAGCCGGGCGAAGCGCGGCACGTCAGTGGGTTGCACCACCTGGAGATGGGCCAGGTGGGGCCGTGTGTCGCTCGGCCCGTTCGCGGCTCGCGCGGCCTCGACGGCGTCCAGGGCGTCACGGACGGCGCGGTCGCCGAGGGCGTGGAAGTGGCACTGGAAGCCGAGCGCGTCCAACTCGGTCACGTAACCGGGAAGTCGGGTCGCGTCGATGAAGCTGGTGCCCCGGTTGGCGGTGGCGCAGCCGCACTTGTCGAGATACGGGTCCAGCAGCGCGGCCGTCCCGGTCTCGGCGACGCCGTCCAGCATCAGCTTGACACTGCCCGCGCGGAAGCGGCCGTGGGTCAACGCGGCCCGCCGCTCGACGAGTTCGGGAATCTGCTCGGCTCCGCGCTCGCGGTCCCACCACAGCGCTCCGACGACGCGTGCGGTGAGCGAGCCCTCCCGGGCGGCGGCCAGATACGCCTGCGCCGGGTCGTCCATGCCGAGGAAGTCCCCGACCAGAGCGTCCTGCCAGGCCGTGATGCCGAGCGCGTGCAGATGCCGCTGGGCGTGCAGCAGGGCCGCCAGCCGGTCGGCGGGTGTGGCCGGCGGCGTGAGCCGTCCCACCAGCTGCATCGCGCCCTCCTGGAGCGTGCCGCTCGGCTCACCGGAGGCGTCCCGGTCGATCCGCCCGTCGGCCGGGTCGGGCGTGTCCCGTGTGATCCCGGCGAGCGCGAGGGCACGGCTGTTGACCCAGGCGCCGTGATGGTCCCGGTTGGGCAGATACACCGGCCGGTCCGGCACCACCTTGTCCAGCAGCTCCTTCGTCGGCGTACCGCCCTCGAACGCCTCCATCGACCAGCCGCCGCCGGTGATCCACTCCCGTGCGGGGTGCGCGTCGGCGTAGGCCCGCACCGCGGCCAGGGTCGCCTCCGCGGTCCTCGCCCCCGTCAGATCGCACTGGGTCAGCTCCAGCCCCGCCGGCACCGGATGCACATGAGCGTCCTGGAAGCCGGGCAGCAACAGCCGCCCGGCGAGGTCCACCACCTCGGTCCGCGGTCCGGCGAGCTCGTGCACCTCCTCGCGTCCTACGGCCGTGACGCGGTCGCCCGTGACGGCCACGGCGGTCGCGGTGCGGCCCTCGGGGGTGAGGACGGGGCCGCCGGTGAAGAGAAGATCTGCGTACATGGTCCGTTTCCTGGTCGGGGTCATCGGGAGGTGGCGAGCAGCCGCGGAGCGTCGGCGTCCGTGCCCTCGCCGGTGCGGAAGTACGGCGACCTGCGCACCCACTTGGCCCACGCGGCGGCCACGAAGCCGGACGCGATCATCGTGAGCGGGGTGAACAGTAGGAACCATCCGTTGTCGGCGCTGACTTCGAAGTGGTCGGCGGAGGTGTAGAAGGACCAGCCGAGGTAGCCGCCGAGAGCGAGCAGCGCCGTCGCGCTCAGCGTGGGCAGCACGACCGCGCGCACGCCCTGCCGCCAGTCCTCGCGCAGCAGCGATCGGAACCGTACGGCTGCCGCCAGTGCCGTGAGCGCGTACGACAGGGCGACCACGATGCCGACGGCGCTCACCGTCGCCATGATCATGTCGGCGAGCCGGGGGATGACCAGTGCGAGGGCCGCCACCGTGGCCGCCAGCGCGCCGATCAGCAGGGTGCCGGCGGCCGGAGTCCCGTACCGCGGGCTGACCTTGGACCACACCGGCCCGAGCGTACGGTCCCGGCTCATCGCGAACATCGCCCGGGCCGTCGGGATCACCCCGGCCTGGAGCGAGGCGACCGCCGAGAACAACAGGGCGATCAAGGGGAGCGCCGCCCACGGCTGGGACGCCAGCCGCTCACCGAAGAAGGCCAAGCCCTCGGCGCCGTGGCCGACCAACTCCTCCTCGGACAGGACGCGTTGGAACGCGATCGAGCCGAGCAGGAACAGCCCCAGCATGGTGAACAGCGTGATGAGCCCGGCCCGGGAGGCGTCACGGGGATCGCGCACCTCCTCGTTGACGCTGAACGCCGACTCGAAGCCCCAGTAGCAGAACACCGACAGCAGCAGGCCCTGCGCCAGTGCCGTCGCCGACGGGATCGCGAACGGGTCGAACCAGCTCAGGGTGAACGCGTGCGGTCCGGTGACGATCCCGTATCCGCAAAAGCCCAGCAGGACGACGTACTCGAAGACCAGCAGTGCCGCCTGGAGTCGCGCCGCGGTGCGGATGCCGGTCACCGCGGTCAGCGTGACGGCCACCAGGACCAGGATGCCGACCGCGGTGGTCTGCGCGGTCGAACCCGGGTCGAGCGCGAGTGCGCCGACCCGGTGCACTCCGGCGTCCCCGGCCAGCTGGAGCAGCGCCGAGCCGGTGACCGCCGTGGTGTAGGCGAGGAACGCCACCACCGCCACCAGGTTCACCCAGCCGACCATGAAGCCCAGCCAGGGGGTGAGTGAACGGCCCACCCACACATAGCCGTTGCCCGCGTTCGGCTCGACCCTGTTCAGCCGGGAGAAGGCGCCCGCGATGCCCAGGACCGGCAGGAACGCCAGCAGCATGATCGCCGGCAGATGCAGCCCGACCACACCGGCCGTGACGCCGAGACCGATGCCGATGCTGGTGGTGGCGGCCGTGCTGGACGCGGCGATGGCGACACCGTCCAGGACACCGAGGGACTTGCGCAGCTCGGGCCGCTCGGGTGGGGCGACGCTGTGGGGCTTGTCGGGCATGGCCGGTCTCCGCTCGCACCGGGGGCCTGGACGGCCCCGATGAGCGGACATGAAACTGTCCGGGGTCTTAACAGGTCAACGGTGTTGTCATAAGGTGCGGACACGCCGAGAGGGAGGCAGTCCATGACCGAGCGCGTCGTCCCGCCCGCCGATCGCCGCCGCAGGCGCCCCACCAAGCAGGGCGTCGTCCTGTCCGAGGCACTCATCGTCGAGACGGCCCTCAGACTCATCGAGGAGCACGGCGCCGACGCCCTCTCCGTGCGCCGCCTCGGCCGCGCCCTGGGCGCCGACCCCAGCTCGCTGTACCGGTACTTCCGGCACACCGACGACCTGATGCTCGCCATCGCCGACGAACTCATCGGACGCACCCTGCGCACCTGGCGCCCCACCGGCGACTGGCGCGCCGACCTGCGCGACCTGGGGCTGCGCATGCACGCCGGTGCCCTCGCCCACCCACGGGCCGCGGTGCTCAGCTCGTACCGGGTGACCGGGCGGGTGCACGAGATCCAGGCCGTCGAGACCATCCTCGGCGTGCTGCGCCGCGCCGGATTCCCCGACGCCGAGGCGGTGCGGATCTACCACGCCTTCGTCGACCAGGCCCTCGCCCACGGCGCCCTCGACTCGGCGAGCGTGGCGATGCCGAAGGCGGCGCGGGAGGCGGAGGCGGCCGTCTGGCGGGCCACGTACGCCCGGCTTCCTGCCGACACCCACCCGCACATCGCCGCCACCGCCCGGCACCTCGTGGCCGAGATGCCGCACAGCTCCTACCCGGCCGCCCTGGACCTGCTGCTCGCTGCCGCCGCCGCTCGGCTCGCGCGGGTCCGGTCCGGCTCCGGACACCCGACGGCCACCATGGACACACCGTCAGCACGGCCCGACGAACCCGACGAACCCGACGAGCCCGACCAGCCCGCCGAACCCGACGAGGAGGCCGAGCTCCACGAGGAGGCCGTCGACCGATGACCTCACCGACCGCGCGCCCCGCCGGACATGACGGACGGCGCGTGGCCGGTGGCGGACTGAAACGGCCTGCCCGGGACACCCGGCAAGGACAGGGCGCGGGACCGGACGTCCCGCGCCCAGGACACTTCGGAGGAGCCATGCCATTGGTGAAAGCGGGCGTCGTGGTGCTCGACTGCGCCGAGCCCGAGAAGCTCGCCGTCTTCTACAAGGAACTGCTCGAAGGGGAGCAGACGGACGCCACCGCCAACCGCGTCGAGATCAGGGGCGCCGACGGGGTCCGG
Source organism: Streptomyces sp. M41 (assembly GCF_043673425.1). Taxonomy (NCBI): domain Bacteria; kingdom Bacillati; phylum Actinomycetota; class Actinomycetes; order Kitasatosporales; family Streptomycetaceae; genus Streptomyces; species Streptomyces sp. M41. The sequence goes on from NZ_JBIMKE010000015.1 coordinate 117,405, forward strand.
CTGGCGTTCCGCCGCGACATGAACGCCACCCCGCCGAGCTGGCCGCGCCCCGAGAACTCCCTTCAGGCCCATCTGGACTTCGTGGTGGACGACCTCGACGAGGCCGAGCGCAGGATCGTCGGGCTCGGCGGCCGTCCGCTGGAGGCGAAGGAAGCGCCGGGACCGTACGAGGAGCGCGGTTTCGCCGACCCGGCCGGCCACTCCTTCACCCTGCGCCGCGTCGCGGCCACGGCGCCGAAGCAGGGCTGAACCGGCCGCGGCCGGCCCGGCGAGAAGCGCTCCTCAGTCCCGCCCGCCCTTCTCGGTGGCCGGCCACACCCCCGTCGAGCGTTCGATCGCCTTCGCCCCCGTGCGGTCCGCCAGGCTGCGCGCCACCGCGAAGAGGGCGCCCTGGACCGCGGCTGCCAGCAGGATCTCTCCCCAGCCGCGGTCACGGTCCAGGGCGTCGGGGGCGTCCTCCTCGTGCCGGATTGCCATCCACGTCTTGCGGAAGGCGAGCCCCGCCATCGCCCCGCTCGCCCAGCCCAGCGCGAACCCCAAGGGCTTGTAGGCGAGGGGAAGCTTCATCTTCTTCTTGCTCTGCTTGGCCATGTGTGCCTGCGCCTCCTTCATCGGTCAGGGCCGTCCCCGCTCCGGGACCTGCTCGGCCTCGGGAACCGGCCCGGGCGGCGTCCCGTCACCGAACGGCCTGCCACCCAGTTCCTCACGACGGTGCGGTGTCAGCCAGTCCGACAGATCCGGCCCGAGAGGGACGATGCCGGTCGGGTTGATGCCGCTGTGCACCTGGTAGTAGTGCCGCTTGATGTGGTCGAAATCGACGGTGTCACCGAACCCGGGCGTCTGGTAGAGATCACGGACGTACGCCCACAGGACCTGATTCTCCGTCAACTTCCAGCGATTGCATTTGAAGTGACCGTGATAGACGGCGTCGAAACGCACCAGCGTGGTGAACAGCCGGATGTCCGCCTCGGTGATCGTGTCGCCGACCAGATAGCGCTGCCCGGACAGCCGCCGCGCCAACAGCTCCAGCCGCTCGAAGAGCCGTGTGCAGGCCCCCTCGTACTGTTCCTGGCCGGTGGCGAAGCCCGCCCGGTACACGCCGTTGTTCACATCCTCGTAGACCTCCGCCATGACGGCGTCGATCTCGTCCCGCAGCCCCTGCGGATACAGGTCGGGCGCTCCTTCGCGGTGCAGGGCCGTCCACTCGGTGGCGAGGTCGAGCGTGATGCGCTGGTAGTCGTTGCTGACCAGCTCGCCGCTCGGCACGTCCACGATCGCGGGCACGCTGACACCGCCCGGATAGTCGCTCTCACGCTTGCCGTAGGCCTCGCTGAGATAGCGGATGCCCAGCACCGGATCGCGGCCGTCCGGGTCGAGGGAGAACCGCCAGCTGCGGTCGTCCTGGATCGGGTCGGCGATCGCCATCGGCAGGGCGTCCTCCAGCCCGAGCAGCCGACGTGAGATCACCGCCCGGCTCGCCCACGGACAGGCGCGGCTCACCACCAGCCGGTAGCGGCCCGCCTCCACCGGCCATCCGTCCCGGCCGTCCGCGGTGATGCGGTCGGCGAAGTGTGCCTTCGACCGCTGGAACGACTTCCTTCCGTAGGCGGTGTTGCCGCCGCCGCTCATGATCGGACTCCTCTCTGGCGTACACCCGCTGCCGTACCCGGGTTCCCCGTTCACCGGGTTCCCGTTGTACCGACGGGTCCCCAGATTTGCGCCGACGGCACGGGTGTGAGCCCGATCGGCCGGGGCAATCGCCGTGGAATGAGCGACACGCCCAATGCAGACCGCAGGACCCGCTTGACCGTGCTGGTGGCTCTCGCGGCCAACCTCGTCATCGCGGTCGCCAAGACCATCGGCGGCCTCCTCGCCCACTCGCCCGCGCTGCTGTCGGAGGCGGCGCATTCGGTGGCGGACAGCATGAACGAGGTCTTCCTCCTGGCCGCGCTGCGCCGCAGCCGCCGCCCCGCCGACAGCAGGCATCCCTTCGGCTATGGCAAGGAGCGCTTCTTCTGGTCCCTGCTCGCGGCCGTCGGCATCTTCGTGATGGGCGGCTGCTTCTCCTTCTTCCAGGGCTTCGAGGCTCTGCGCGGGGGTGGAGAGGAATCGTTCGGCGGTTATGTGGCCGGCATGATCGTGCTCGGCGTCGCCCTGCTCGCCGAAGGTCTGTCGCTGGTCCGGGCCCTGTACCAGGTCCGCCGGGAGGGCGGCCTCGGCAAGGGCATGCGCGACCCGGCACTGCGCACGGTGGTCGCCGAGGACGGCACGGCGGTGCTGGGCGTGAGCCTCGCTCTCGTCGGCATGGCACTGCACATGGCCACCGGGCAGGTCGTGTGGGAGGCGTCCGCCTCGCTCGCGATCGGCGCGCTGCTCGTGTACGTCGCCTTCCGGCTGGGGCGCGAGGCCCGCGACCAGCTGATCGGGCAGGCCGCCGACCCCGAGGCCGACGCCCGGATCCGTGCCCTGCTCGAGGCCCAGCCCGAGATCGACAGCGTGGAGGCGCTGTTCACGATGCAGACCGGCCTGGAGACGGCACTGGTGGCGGCCCGGGTCGATCTCGTGCCGGGCCTGGACAGCGAGCAGGTCGAGGAGGTCGCCGTACGGATCAAACGGTCCATCGCCCACACCGTCGCCGAGGCGGACCAGATCTTCCTCGACGTCACCGAGCGCTCCGCCTGCGAGGCACAAGGAAGCCCCGCCGCGACGGGGGAGCGCGGCGGGGCCTGACGCAGGTGTGCCCGGCGCACAGCAGTTCATGCGCCGGCCCCGAAAAAATCTCCGGGCACCCGGACAGCCCGCGGTCCGGGCCTCAGATCCGGTCGAGCGGCTCCAGCACGAAGACGGGGATCACCCGGTCGGTCTTCTTCTGGTAGTCGGCGTACGGCGGGTACGCCGCGACGGCGCGCTCCCACCACTCGGCGCGCTCCGTCCCGGTGACCTCCCGGGCCGACATGTCCTGCTTCACCGGGCCGTCCTGGAGCTCCACATGAGGTTCGGCCTTGACGTTGTGGTACCAGACCGGGTGCTTGGGCGCCCCGCCCAGCGAGGCCACCGCGGCATAGCGGCCCTCGTGCTCGACGCGCATCAACGGCGTCTTGCGGATCTTGCCGCTCCTGGCACCCCGGGTGGTGAGCAGGATGACCGGCATTCCCTGCATGGTCGTCCCCTTGGTGCCGCCGGAGCTCTCGTACTTCTCCACCTGGTTGCGCACCCACTGGGTCGGGCTGGGCTCGTACTCGCCCTCGAGAGGCATGTCATCGGTCCCATCGTCGTGTCCTGTCGACTGACGCCGATCTTCAACACCAAAACGGGCCGGTTTCATCCTGACCGGCCGGACAGGAACTCCTGTGTCCGGTGTCTGCCCGAGCGCATGCCGAGCCCTACAGAAGCATGTGCACGGCGAGCGCCAGGATCACGGCGCTCGACACCAGGGCCGTCACCAGCCGTCCCCTGTACCCGGTCAGCACCCGCCCCAACAGCGCCCCGCCCCCGGCGAGCAGCAGCTGCCAGCTCGCCGACGCGGCGAACGCGGCGAGCACGAACACGCCCTGTTCCAGCGGTGATACGGCATCCGTCGCGCGGGTGCCGAGGACGAGGGCCGCGAAGTAGATCACCGTGGTCGGGTTGAGCAAGGTGATGCCGAGCAGCGCCAGATAGGCACGTCCCGGACTCGGGGGTGGTGGTGTGGAGCGGGTGGCGAGCCGGTGGCCGCGGTAGTGGCGTACGGCGGTCACCGCGCCCCGGATCGCGAGGAAGGCCAGCACCAGGGCGGAGGCCCAGCGCAGCGGCGTCAGCACCGGTCGCAGCGTCTCGGCGAGCGCGGAGCCGCCGAGTGCGGCCACGAGGGCGTAGAGCCCGTCGGCCGTCGCGACGCCGAGCGCGGCGCAGATCCCGGTGCGCAGGGAGGTGCGGGCGGTGAGGGAGACGAGGTAGGTCGCGACGGCGCCGACCGGTACGGCGATGCCGTAGCCGGCGATCAGACCCGCGACGAGGGCGGCGGTCACGACGCCGGATGCGTCGGCCTCCGGGGGACGCCGGGCTGCTGCTGGTACCGCACCGGAACGGCGGCGGTGGTCAGCGGCAGGAAGGCGAGGATCGTAGGCATGGCCGGATTCTGCGGGCGGCCGGCCTTCGCCGACAAGCGATTTTCTCCCGGCGGCCCGTTCGAGCGTTCCCGCTGTCGGAACCCTGTGCGACGATCTTCGGCCAGAATTTCCGGTGCGTCTGATATGGCCGAACTTGTCGTGGTCCCGCTAGATGCCTGGGGCATCTAATGAAGATCGGCACGACGCACCCTTCGTCTGCGAGGTCTTCCGTGACAGACATGACGGACACGACGAACAGGACGCAACCGCCCACCGTCGCCTTCCCTCAGAGCCGCAGCTGCCCCTATCACCCGCCCACCGCCTACGCCCCTCTGCGCGACAACCGCCCGCTGGCCCGTGTGAAGCTCTACGACGGCCGTCTCGTCTGGATGGTCACCGGCCATACGCTCGCCCGTGCGCTGCTGGCCGACCAGCGCCTGTCCAGCGACCCCGATCACCCCGGCTTCCCGGCCCCCGTCGCGCGCTTCGCCGAAGTGCGCCGGCGCAGGACCGCCCTGCTGGGCGTCGACGACCCCGAACACCGCGTCCAGCGGCGGCTGATGATTCCCAGCTTCACCCTCAAGCGGGCCGCGGCCCTGCGACCGCGGATCCAGCGGGTCGTGGACGAGCGGCTCGACGCGATGACCGCCCAGGGGCCACCGGCCGAGCTGGTGAGCGCCTTCGCCCTGCCCGTGCCCTCGATCGTGATCTGCGCCCTGCTCGGCGTCCCCTACGCCGACCATGAGTTCTTCGAGGGCGAGTCCCGTCGACTGCTGCGCGGCCCGTCGGCCGCCGACTCCATGGACGCGCGCGACCGCTTGGAGGCGTACTTCGACGACCTGATCCACCGCAAACAGAGGCAGCGGGAGAGGGGAGACGGCGTCCTGGACGAACTCGTCCACCAGCAGCTGCGCGACGGCGAGCTGGAACGCGAGCTGCTCATCGCCCTCGCGATCATCCTGCTGGTCGCCGGCCATGAGACCACCGCCAACATGATCTCGCTGGGCACCTTCACCCTCCTCCAACACCCCCACCGACTGGCCGAGTTGCGCGCGGATCCGGCACTGCTGCCCGCCGCGGTGGAGGAACTGATGCGGCTGCTGTCGATCGCCGACGGCATGCTGCGGGTCGCCGTCGAGGACATCGAGGCGGCAGGGGAGACGATCCGGGCGGGCGACGGCGTGATCTTCTCCACCTCGGTCATCAACCGCGACGAGAGCCTCTACCCCGACCCGGACACCCTGGACTGGCACCGCCCGGCCCGCCACCACGTCGGCTTCGGGTTCGGCATCCACCAGTGCCTCGGCCAGAACCTCGCCCGCGCCGAGATGGAGATCGCCCTGGGCTCCCTCTTCGAACGGCTGCCCAGCCTCCGCCTGGACGTCCCTGCGGAGGAAATCCCGTTCAAACCGGGCGACACGATCCAGGGGATGCTGGAACTCCCCGTGACCTGGTAAGAGGCTCCGGTCATGCACAACGAAACGCACGAAACAAACGAAACGCGCGAAACGCGCGACCTGCACATCGACATCGACCACGACCTCTGCGTCGGCGCCGGCCAGTGTGCCCTAGCCGCCCCGGCCGTCTTCACCCAGGACGACGACGGCTTCAGTGCTCTGCTGCCGGGCATGGAGGACGGTGGCGGCGACCCGATGGTCCGGGAGGCCGCCCGGGCCTGTCCGGTCAGCGCGATCACCGTGTCGGAAATGGAGAGCTGACGAGACCCTCGCTCGACACCCTCGGCAGTGGGCGGGCCCGCACCCGTGCGGGCCCGCCCGCCTGTCAGCCGGCCACCGCCGACGAAGTGCCGACCGAGGAGGAGGAACGCCGGATCCCCGGCCCCGGCCCGACAACGAGCGGGGGTGACCTTCCCGGTCCCTCAGCCCGCCCGAATGCCTCGATTAGGGTTCCCGAGTGACCCAACAGGCCCAAAGACCCTTCCTCTACGTCGTCGTCTGCGCCGCCGGGATCGCCGCGGACGTGAGCAAGTTGATCACCGTCGCTCAGGAGCGGGACTGGGAGGTCGGTGTCATCGCCACACCGGTCGCCATGAACGGTTTCTTCGACACGATCGCCGTCGAGGCCCTGACCGGCCGCCCGATCCGCTCGGCCTGGCGCACGCCCGCCGAGCCACGTCCCTTCCCGCCGCCGGACGCCGTCGTCGTCGCACCGGCCACCTTCAACACGATCAACAAGTGGGCCGCGGGCATCGCCGACACCCTCGCCCTCGGCACGCTCTGCGAGGCGTACGGCCTGGGCGTCCCCATCGCCGTACTGCCCTGTGTGGCCGACGCGCTGGCCGCTCATCCCGCGTACCAGGACAGTCTGAGCCGGCTGCGGGGGATGGGCGTCCGCTTCGGCGAGCCGTACTCCGGCGAGGCGGGGGAGGGCGGCGGGCGGCCGGAGTTCGGGTGGGGACGGGCGCTCGACCTGCTGGAGCGCCACGGGGCGCCGTAGGCTCCCCAGGTACCGATCCCGAAGGCAGGAGCAGCAACGATGCAGTACGTGAAGCTCGGTTCGACGGGCCTGGACGTGTCGCGGATCTGTCTGGGCTGCATGACCTACGGGCTCCCCGACCGCGGCACACACGAGTGGACCCTCGACGAAGAGGCGTCGCGGCCCCTGATCCGGCAGGCGCTGGACGCCGGAATCACGTTCTTCGACACTGCGAACGTCTACTCCGACGGCACCAGCGAGGAGATCGTCGGCAGGGCACTGCGCGACTTCGCCCGCCGGGACGAGATCGTGCTCGCGACGAAGGTGAACGGCAGGATGCGGCCCGGCCCCAATGGCGCCGGCCTCTCCCGCAAGGCGATCATGACGGAGATCGACCACAGCCTCAGCCGCCTCGGCACCGACTACGTCGACCTGTACCAGATCCACCGCTTCGACCCCCGCACCCCGGTCGAGGAGACGATGGAGGCCCTGCACGACCTGGTCAAGGCGGGCAAGGTGCGCTACATCGGGGCGAGTTCGATGTACGCCTGGCAGTTCTCCAAGATGCAGTACACGGCCGAACTGCACGGCTGGACCAAGTTCGTCTCGATGCAGAACCACTACAACCTCCTCTACCGCGAGGAGGAGCGCGAGATGCTGCCGCTCTGCGCGGACCAGGGCGTCGGCGTGCTGCCCTGGAGCCCGCTGGCCCGCGGCCGGCTCACCCGGGACTGGGGCACGGTCACCGACCGCAGCGCGAGCGACGACTTCGGCAGCCGGCTCTACGCCGACAGCGACCGGGTCGTCGCCGAGGCCGTCGCCCGCGTTGCGCACGAACGCGGCGTCCCGCGTGCCCGGGTCGCCCTCGCCTGGCTGCTCCACCAGGACACGGTGGCGGCCCCCGTCATCGGCGCCGCCAAGCCGCACCACCTGGAGGACGCCGTGGCAGCGGTCGAACTCGAACTGAGCGACAAGGAGTTGGCGGAGCTCCAGCAGCCCTACACCCCTCACCCGGTCATCGGCCACTGACCGTCCCAGCCGCTCGGCGCGGTCAGTGCGGCGCGCAATTCGTGCCGCACGGACCGCGCCCTCGCTCCGGGTTCAATGGTTGGCCGATGACTTGTGAAGGCGCGGTGAAGGCCGGTGCGGCCGTATGACCAGGCTAAAAAGAGGCTCGGCGAGGCCGCAATGGTTTGCACTCGCGTCTGTCACGAGCTGAGTGGATGACATTTCCAATTCGCCCGCCGGATAGGCCGCAATCGCTGTGAGCCCGCTATTGACCGGCCGTCAAACAACGACGGCCTTACATGCAATGCACAATAATCCGGAGTCCCTTGTTCCCTGTCCCTGACCTGTGCAAAGGTGTTCTTCGCTCCCACATGCCCGTGCTTCACAGGAGTCGCGCCCGGAGCATACCCCTTGGTATGGACCATCAATGCCACATGCCCTCCGGAGGAATGCCACCGTGCAAGACGCTGGCCTGTCGAATTCCCCTGACGACGCCCGTCTCTTTGAAGTGACGGACGCTCAACTGAGCACCGAACTCAAGCGGTGGACAGGGGCGACACCGGCGCTGCACCCGGTCGGAGAACTGCTCGACCGGCACTGGGAAGCGGGTGTCGCTTACGCACGACTGTGCACCGCGGACGCCCGGTCCGCGGGAATGCTCACCACCGCGGCATTCACCCGGCTTTTCGGCGAAACACTGCGACACACCGGTCCGACCGCCGCATGGCGTCCCCGACTGCTGCGCACCGTGGGCCGTATCGCGGCGGAGTGGGACACCGACCACCGCCGGGAAATGCTGCACCCCGAATTGCGGTCCGACGCGAACGAGCCCGAGCGCACCGCCGCGCGACTGCTGCCGCCGGCCAACCGCAGACTGCTGTCCGAGGCCTTCGAACGGCTCCCCCAGTCGGCCCGCTGCCTGCTGTGGCACACCGAGGTCGAGGCCGAGCCGCTGACGCTGCCCGCCGGACTCCTCGGCCTCGACGAGGAGTCCGCCCGTGTCGACCTGGGCCGGGCCCGTGATCGCCTGCGCGAGGAGTGCCTCCACGTCCACCGCGAACTCGCCCCCGAGCAGGAATGCCGGCGCTATCTGCGGATGCTGGACGTGACCTACCGGCGCGCCCTGGACGTCGACCCCGACCTGCGCGAGCACCTCATGCGCTGCGGGCATTGCAGCGAGACCGCCGAGCAACTGAACTTCTTCAACGCGGGACTCGGCTTCGCCCTGGCCGAGGCGGTGCTCGGCTGGGGCGCCCGAGCCTATGCGGAGTCGAGAGCGACCCGTCCCGCCGAGCCGCCCCGACCGGCACCGCAGCCGCCGACGATGACAGCGGGCGAGTCCTTCTTCGCCGACAACGCCGATCTTGCCCTCGGCAGCACCGGATTCCCACGCGAGAGCAAGGTCCCTGCCCCACCCTCAGGCGCCCCCGTCCGCCCCGCGGCCGGCGCACCCTGGGGAGCCGCCCTCACCGGCGGGGCGCCCGGCTCACAGACGGCGGCCTCCGCTCCGCAAGGCGAGTCGGGCGGCGCCTCCACGCCCACGACCACGGGTTCGCGAAGAGCCCGCCGGACCGGCCGCCGAGCCGCCCCGCGAAACGCCGCCGCGGCGGCTGCTTCCGGTCCCGGCGACGCCGGTGCCGCTTCCCGTGTGGCCGAGACGGGCCCAGCCGCCCCCCGCCTCGCGGGCCCCACCGCCGCGACCGGCCCCGGCAGCCGCACGTGTTCCCCCCGCGCCGCCCTCAAGGCCGCCCGTCGCGCCGCCCGGCGCCGCAACCTCACCGCCGCGGTCGCGACCGTCAGTGCCCTCGTCGTCCTCCCGCTCGTCGTCTGGTCCGCCCTCGACTCCGACGACAGTCCCGCCCCCGCCGCCCACGACCTGCCCACCGAGGCACCCGACTCCGGCCAGGACCCCACCACGGGCAACCCGTCCTGGGCCGGCGCCGCCGAGGCCGCCAAGGGGGACCTGCGGGGCCGGCTGCACAACCTCGGATCCGGGCTGTGCGTCGGCATCGTCGGCGGTAAGGCCGTCAAGGGCGCGGAGACCGAACTGACCACCTGCTCCTCGGCAGCGGGGCAGCAGTGGTCGTACGAGACCGACGGGCTGCTGCGCAGCGGCGCGAACCCCGATCTCTGCCTCGACTCCCGCCTCGGCTACTCGGTCCGCCTGGCCCCCTGCGCACAGACGTCGGAATCCGCCGCCGAGAACATCAGCTACGACTTCACCCTCCAGGGCATGCTGGTACCGCGCTTCGACCAGGAACTCGCCCTCAGCCCCGCCGCCACCGACGGCTCCGGCGCCCTGGTCCTCAAGGCCCGCGACGATGACGGGGACGCACAGCACTGGGTGATCGACACCTCGACGGCGAAGGTCCAGATGGAGAGCGTCAACTGGGGGGCGGAGCGCGAGATCAGGACGACGAGCGCATCCACGCCGACCCCGGCCCCCACCGCCCCGTCCACATCACCGAGCCCCACCCCGACACCGTCACCGACCCGCTTGAACCCACAGCCGACACCCGCGAGCCCGTCCCCGACCAACGCGTGCTCCTCCGACCCGTACCACTGCTCCTGGGACGACCCGTACGACTCGCCCGGCGGCGGCCACGGGGGCTACGACGGCGGGTACGGGGGCGGCTACGGGGACCCCGGCGGCCATGGGCACGGCGGCGGTGGCTACGGATACGGCGGTGGATACGGATACGGCGGTGGATACGGAGACGCGGGCGGCTACGGATACGGCGGCTACGGCCGCCACTGAACCACTCCCCGCATGCGCCGACCGTACGCACGCGGGGGTCAGCCCTCGTCGAAGAGGCCGATCTCCGCCCAGATCGTCTTGCCGTCCGCCGTGTGCCGGCTGCCCCAGCGCTGGGTCAGCTGAGCCACCAGCAGCAGCCCCCGGCCACCCTCGTCGAAGGTCTTCGCGCGGCGCAGATGCGGGGCCGTGTGGTTGGTGTCGGACACCTCGCAGATCAGGGTGGCCGCGTCGTGGATCAGCCGGAGCCGGATCGGGTGGGCGCCGTAGCGGATGGCATTGGTCACCAGCTCGCTCACCACCAGCTCGGCGGTGAACGACGCCTCGCTCAGGCTCCAGGTGGCGAGCTGCTCCAGGACCTGCTTGCGAATGGGCGCGACCAGCGCCGGATCCGCGGGGATGTCCCAGGTCGCGACCCGGGAGGCGGGCAGCCCCTGGGTGCGGGCCAGCAGCAACGCCACGTCGTCGGCGACACCGCCCGACGGCAGCAGGGCGCGCAGGACGTGGTCGCAGGTCTCCTCCAGCGAGGCGGAGGCCGCCGACAGAGACTCGCACAGGAGCGCGTGGCTGGCGTCGACGTCACGGTCCCGGCTCTCGATCAGACCGTCGGTGTAGAAGGCGAGCACCGAGCCCTCGCGCAGTTCGATCTCGGCGGATTCGAACGGCAGCCCGCCCAGGCCCAGCGGCGGTCCCGCCGGCAGCTCGATCTCCCGGGCCGCGCCGCCGGGCGGCACCATGACCGGCGAGGGATGCCCGGCCCGGGCCAGTGTGCAGCGCCGCGAGACCGGGTCGTACACGGCGTACAGACAGGTGGCGCCGACCTCCCCGGGGCTGCCCTCGTTGCCGGTGTCCTCCGACAGCCGTACGACGAGATCGTCGAGGTGGGTGAGCAGCTCGTCCGGGGCGAGGTCGATGTCGGCCAGGGTGCGCACGGCGGTGCGCAGCCGCCCCATGGTGGCGGAGGCCTGGATGCCGTGGCCGACGACGTCGCCGACCACCATGGCGACCCGCAGCCCGGACAGCGGGATCACGTCGAACCAGTCGCCACCCACCCCCGAACGTGCCGCCGGGAGATACCGGGAGGCCGCGTCGAGCGCGGCGGTGCTCGGCAGGGACCGGGGCAGCAGGCTGCGCTGGAGGGCCAGGGCGGTTTCCCGCTCGCGGGAGTAGCGGCGGGCGTTGTCGATGCAGACGGCCGCGCGGGCCGTGATCTCCTCGGCCAGCAGCACGTCGTCGGGCGTGAACGGCTCGGGGTTCTTGAACCGGGTGAGCACGGCGACCCCGAGGGTCGTGCCGCGGGCCTGGATCGGCACCGACATGCTGGTGTGGATGCCGTACCCCTGGATCCGCACGGCGCGTGCCGGCTCGGAGGCCAGCCACGCCGCGAGGTCCCCGGTCGACGTCGAGGCCACGATGGTGTGGCCGGCCAGGAGCGCGTCGGCCTGAGGCGACGGCGTGGGATACATCTCGACCCGCCCGGGCCGCACCACGGCTTCCGGGCTGCCCGCGTCGATCGACCGGTGCGCGGCCCGGCGCAGGCCGACCGGCGCGACGAGCCGGTCGGTGGGCAGTTCGCTGCCGTGCTCCTGGGGGTCCAGCAGGTCGACACTCACGAAGTCGGCGAGCGCCGGCACACAGACGTCCGCCAGCTCCTGGGCGGTCCGGGTGACGTCGAGGGTGGTGCCGATGCTCACGCTCGCCTCGTTCACCAGCTGGAGCCGCTCCTGGGCGAGGTACTGCTCGGTGAAGTCGTGCGCGGCGACGGTCACCCCGCGCACCCGGCCCTTGGCGTCGACGACCGGCGCCATGCGGGCCAGCCAGGCATGCGTGCGGTCGCCGCCGACCGGGATGTACGCCCGTACGTCGGTGCCCCGGCCCGTCGTGAGCACGCGAAGCAGCTGGCGTTCGATGTCGTGGCTCTGGGGTCTGCCGCTCAGTTCGGGGGCCCGCAGTCCGCGCACGTTCTCCTCGGCCAGCATCAGGATCTCCGACATCACGGAGTTGATCCTGCGCAGCCGCAGCCGGTCGTCGTAGATGGCGATCGCACACGGGGAGGCGAGGAGACCGACGTCGTCCAGCGGATCGTCGGGCAGCGGGGGGCCGTCCCCCTCGACCGGTGTGACCACGAGCCAGCGGTCCGGGCCCTCGTCCGGCATCCGTATCCGATGGGCGAGCAGCCACACGGGCAGCGTGCCGCCGTCGTGCCGGCGCAGGGTGAGAACGCCGTCCCAGCGGTCGCCGCGCGGGGGGTGGGGCCGGTCCGTGCGCCCGTCGGCCAGCAGTTCCGCGGCCGGCCGCCCCACGACCTCGGCGGCGCGATGGCCCAGCAGCCGCTCGGCGCCCGCGTTCCACTCGACGAGCGTGCCGGCGGCGTCGATGACCGCCCGGGCCGTAGCGGCCTCGTCGAACGGGTACTCCGGGCTCATGCTCGCCACTCCATCGCGGACACTCACCGTGAACAAGCGCGTCACTGAGGCCCCAGCCTAGTGCTTCGGCGCCCGGCCCGTACCTCAACTGCCGAGCGCCCCGGGCGGGAATCGGCTTGCCCGCACGGCTTCGTTCGTGGTGGACCAGCAGGAGGGCGGCGCGGTGTCCGTCGGCGGGGACGCGGGGGCCGTCGCCGTGTCGGGCCCGGCGCCGGGATCGAGCAGACGCCGCCCCACCTGCGCGACCGCCGTCCGGCCTGGTGACCGGCTCGACGCGGGAAGACCGGAACGAGGAAGCACCCCCTCCCGCGGGTACGGCCCCTTCCCGGTACCGTCGTACATCATGCTTGACCTGCTGGTATTTACGGTCGAGTACCCGAGCGGTACCGTGAGGGCATGCCAGCTCTCAACGTGGAGTTCAGCGACCGCGAGCTCGAGGATCTGCGGCAGATCGCCAAGGAACGCGGTACGTCGATGAAGGCGCTCGTGCGGGAAGCCGCCGCGGCCGACATAGCCCGGCACCGGGCGCTTCAGGAGGGCGCCGAGGCGTTCCGCCGGTTCTTCGCGTCGCATGCCGACGAATTCGCCGCCGCCTTCCCCGACGACGAGCCGCCCGCCAAGGGCGAGGGACGGGCCGCCTGACCGATGGCACCAGTCATCCACATCGACGTGCCCTGGCTGCTCCAGCGTCACGAAGAGGTCCTGCCGGACCAGCCCACGATCAACGACTTCTCCGCGCTGGTCGCCGCCGTCGCCCGCCATCGCGTGGACCCGCCGCGCCTCGGCGTCGACTCCGACCCCGCCTGGCGCGCCGCCGCGCTGCTGCACACCCTCGCCCTGCTCAAGCCGCTGCCCTCGGCCAACGCCCGCTTCGCCTGTTCCTCGGCGGTCGCCTACATGTTCGTCAGTGGCGTCGGCATCGACCCGCCCTACGGCGCCCTCGTCGACCTCGCGCGCGACCTGATCTCCGGCAGCACCGACGTGTACGGGGCGGCCGACCGGTTGCGTTCCTGGCAGATCTGACGCGCCGGCCCCGCGCTGCGGGGTCGTTCCAGGCAGGACGCGCCCATTCCCGCCGGCCCCTGGAAATGCCGAAAGTCGGTGCGGGCGCGGGGAGTTGCCATCGTATCTGACTTTCTTTCAAGGATACGGATGTTGCCCAAGTGCCTTGTTGGTCATGAGGGGCTGTGCCAGGGTGAAGTACCCGCGGGGGGTGGAAAAGGCCGGGCTCATTCGTGCCGAGGGGAACCGGGGCGGATGGACGCCGGTGAATTCGCGCTCCCCTCGCTCGCGTCGAAAAGGTACGCACGCCACCGCACGTCCTTTTCGGCGACCCGGCCTTCTGTGTCACATGCGCGTGGGAAGGAATCCGTTCAGTGCCCACCCCCCACCCCCCTCGCCCCCCTTACCCCCCGCCCGGAGGCGTTCCCGAGGAATCCGACGAAGGTCTTGCCGCCCGGCTGCGCAGCCGCCCCGACGGCGAGGCGGCGTCGTCCGTCGCGCTGCTGATGGCGCGGCACTGGCAATCGGGCCGCGCGTACGCGGTGATCTGCCTCGCCTCCTCCGGCCGCGCCGCCGACATGGTCACCGCCGCCGCCTTCCACCAGGTCCTCGACCGCCTGGCGCTGGGCGAACCGGCCGTCGCGGTGCGTCCCAGGCTTCTGGTCGCCGTCCGGGACACGGTCCGGCAGTGGTCGGCCGACGAGCGGACGGCGGACGTCCTGCCGGAGCTGGCGAAACCCGCGGGCGGTCGCGGTATGCGTACGGCGAAGTCCATGACGCCGGAAAATCGCAAGCTCGCCGACCGGTCTTTCCAGTCGCTGCCGGGACTTGCCCGATGCCTGCTCTGGCACACCGAGGTCGAGGCCGAGCCGCTGAGCGTCCCCGCCGGTCTGTCGGGCATGGACACCGTTACCGCCGCGGTCGCACTCGAACAAGCGCGTGAGAAATTCCGCGAAGGATGTGTACATGCCCATCGGGAACTCGCACCGACGAAAGACTGCCGGTTCTACAACCGCCTCCTCGACGTCCCCATTCGCCGAGGCGGAGCCCTGCTGCCGGATGTTCAGCAGCATCTGACGGAGTGCCGCTACTGCCGAAACGCGGCCGAACAACTGAGCCATTTCGAGGGTGGACTCGGAGTGCTCATAGCCGAGGCGGTGCTCGGCTGGGGCGCCCGGCGCTATCTGGACACCCGACCGGGCCGGGCCCGTGGCGGCGCCCCCGGATCGCGCCGCGCCGCCCGGCACGGCGCCGGACGCCGCCGACTGCTCCCGCGGATCCCCGCCCAGACCCGCGGGGGGCCCGGCCGGCCACGCCCGCGGACACTGCTCACCGGAGTGGGCCTCGCCTCCGCCGGACTCCTCGCGGCCATGCTCGCCACCGGCCTGCTGTCCGACGACGACGGCGTCGACCCGGCGGCCTCCGCGACCGGCGGCGGCACCGCGTCCCAGCCTCCGCCCGCCGTGTCCGCCTCACCGCCCGGTACCGCCCAACTGCCCACCGCGCCACGGCAGACCAGGCTGCGCAACGCCGGCGCCGGACTGTGCCTCGACATCAAGGGCGAGCCCGAGGCCGGCGCCGGGACCGAGCTGGCCGCCTGCGCCGCCGACGAAACCCAGCGGTGGTCGTACGAGAAGGACGGTCTGCTGCGCAGTGCCGCCGATCGCGAACTGTGCCTGGACTCGCACGCGGACGCGGGCGTGGTGATCCTCGGCAAGTGCGCCGGCCCCGACTCCGCGCGCGCCGACGACGTACGCTACGACCTCACCGCGCAGGGCGAGTTGCTGCCGCGCTGGGACGGGAGGCTCGCCCTGGCGGCCGTGGCCACCGACCCGGGCTCCGACATCGTCGTCAAGGTCCGTGACGGCTCCGACGGGCAGCGCTGGTCGGCCGACCCCGTGGCCTCGTCGAGCTCCGGTTCACTGTCGAGCGCGGGGACGGGGACGCCGGGGGCACGGGCGGTGCGGCTGGGGGAGGAGAAGGCGTAACGGCGGGCCGCGGCAGGACAGCGAAGGAACGGGGCCGGGGGCGGGGCCGGGGCCGTTCGACGGCTGCGGCGGCCCCCGGTCCGTATACGCCGGGCTTGGTTCACGTACCAGTCATGTACTGGTTCACGTGCTGGTTCACATACTGGCTCACATACGCCGGGACTGGTTCACGACATCCTGGGGTGTCCCGCCCGACAGGAATACGGTCACGTTCTGTACCGCGGCGAGGGCGATACGCACGAGGGTCTCGCGGGTGACGCCACCGGCGTGCGGGGAGAGCACCACGTTCGGGGCGCGCAGCAGGCGCAGGGCCCGGGTGGGCGGCTCGGGGTCGAAGACGTCGATGCCGGCTCCGGCCAGCGCGCCCTTTTCCAGCGCGTCCGCGAGGGCGTCCTGGTCGATCAGGGCGCCCCGCGCGGTGTTGATCACGAACGCCGTCGGCTTCAGCAGCGCCAGCCGCTCGGCGTTCAGCAGGTGCCGGGTGGCGTCGGTGAGCGGGGCGTGCAGCGAGACGTAGTCGGCGCCGCGCAGCAGTTCGTCGAGCGGAACATGGCGGGCGCCGCCGGACTCGGCCTCGGTCTGCGGCGCGAGGCGGTGCCGTCCGGCATAGACGACGCTCATGTCGAACGCCGCCGCCCGGCGGGCGACCTGCCGCCCGATCTGGCCGAGGCCCACGATGCCGAGCGTCTTGCCGGACAGTTCGGTCAGCGAGCGCTGGAGCCGGGGGAGTGCCCAGTCGGCCTCGACGAGCGCGGTGTGGGCGGGGACGAGTTGCTTGGCCAGGGCGAGCATCAGGGCGAAGGTCTGCTCCGCCACGTTCTGCGCCTCGGCGCCGCTGGAGCCGATGTTGCACACGCTCACCCCGCGTTCGCTCGCGACGCGCGCATCGACGTAGTCGAAGCCGTGGCTCGCGCACTGCACCAGCCGCAACTCCGGAGCGGCGGCGAGGTGTTCGGCGGTGACCGGGGCGAGTGCGGTGATGACGACATGTGCCGAGCGCAGCGCCGCGGGGTTCTCGTCGGCCGTCTCGACGACGGTGACGGCCGTGCCCTCGGGGAAGAGCGTGGCGAGGCCGGCGCCGATGCCACGGCCGCCCACATGCGGTGAGACGACGGCCAGAACGTTCCGTGCGGCGGTCATGCGGGTCCTTCGACGAGATCGGCGGCGCTGATCGTGGCGGGCGTGGCATGCCCGGACAGGGCGAGCGTGAGGTCGAGTTCGGCCAGCAGGCAGCGGATGACGTGCTCGACGCCCGGCTGTCCGTCGAGACCGAGCCCGTACACATACGGCCGTCCCACCAGCACCGCCCGCGCGCCCAGGGCGAGCGCCTTGAAGATGTCGTCGCCGGTGCGGATGCCACTGTCGAACAGCACGGTCAGCCGGTCACCAGCGGCCTCCACGACCCGCGGCAGGGCGTCGGCGGCCCCGATCGATCCGGCCACCTGACGGCCACCGTGGTTGGAGACGATCACTCCGTCCATCCCGGCCTCGGCGGCCTGTCGGGCGTCGTCCGGGTGCAGGACGCCCTTCAGCACGATCGGGCCGTCCCAGTTCTCCCGCAGGAACTCCAGGTCGGGCCAGGTCTTGGCAGGGTCCGAGAACATGCCGACGAAATGCATGACGGCCGCGTTCGGATCCTCGTGCACCGGCTTGGCCAGGCCCGCCTGGAAGGCCGGGTCGGAGAAGTAGTTGGCGGTGCCCACGCCGTGCAGGAACGGCAGATACGCCTGGTCGAGATCGCGTGGACGCCAGGCCAGCATCGGTGTGTCCAGCGTGACGACCAGCGCGGTGAACCCGGCCGCCTTCGCCCGGGCGAGGAAACTCCGGGCGACCTCCGGGTCCCTCGGCCAGTACAGCTGGAACCAGCGCTCGGCGTCCCCCATCGCCTCCGCCACCTGCTCCATCGGGGTGCTGGACGCCGACGACAGGACGAACGGCACGCCCTGCGCGGCCGCGGCGCGGGCGGCGGCGCACTCCGCGTCCGGGTGCATGATCGACAGCACCCCGACCGGCGCCAGCGCGATCGGTGCGGGCAGCGACCGGCCCAGCACCTCGACCGACAGATCCCGTTCGTGCACGTCCCGCAGCATGCGGGGCACGATCCGGCGGCGGTCCAGGGCCGCCCGATTGGCGCGAGCGGTGCTGCCGTCGCCCGCGCTTCCCGCGACATAGCCGACGGGGCCCGGCCCGAGGCGTTGCTCGGTGAGCTGCTCCAGCCTGGTCAGATCGGTGGGGAGTCGGGGTACCGCCCCCGCCATCCCGTTCAGATAGATCTCGTACTGGAAATCCGCCCAGTGCTTGCCCATGCGAAGGCCCCGCCTCTCGTCACTGAGAACGCGCTGTACGCAGACCATACCGACCGGTAGGTGGAGGGCGGGACGAGGGTGCGCTCGATGGGGGATGGGGGACGGGGGCTCAGCGTGCGGTCCTGCACTTGACAGTCGTCAGTCGCCGTCCCCGGGTGCCTCCTCCTGCCCGGTGTCCGGTCCCTGGGCCCGGACCCGGTGGACGTTCTCCAGGGACTCGCGCAGCTCGGCGAGCCAGTCGTCGGTGTGCCGCTGGACCAGCCGTACGCACCACGCGAGGGCGTCGCTGCGGCTGCGGGCGACGCCGCCGGCGATCAGGGTGTCGAGGACCTGGCGCTCGGGCTGTCGAAGCCGGGTCATGACAGGGGCCGCCACATGCGTGAACAGGGCGCGCTCGGCGCCGCACTCCACGCCCCAGGAGACCTTGCGGCGGAACCGGTGCTCCGCCTCGCGGGCCACCTCGATCCGGGTCTCCCGGGTGCGCTCCCGGAACTCCTGGATCCGGCCCTCCACGGCCGCCTCCCGCTCGGCGGCCGAAACGCCCTCGGCCAGGTGAGGTTCGGGGATGCGGCCGATCACGGTGATCTCCTCGCGGTCGACCCGTACCTCGGTCAGCTCCTCGAAGAGGTCCTCGGGCAGCCGGCCGGCGAACCAGCCGCGCAGCTTCTCTCGTTGGTCGCTGGTAATCATGTAATGACGATTACTCGTCTCGTCCATGAACACAAGGGGTGCGCGAAAGGTCCACGAAAGGTCGACGGAGGGTTCAACCGGAATGTTTCAGGCCTATTAAGCAGCGTGCGAAAACCGGCCACTCAAGGGCTTGGGGCGATCAAGAGGCGCCAACTTCCGGCGTTGTAACGTTCGAAGTCCGTCACTTCACGCCACTGATTCAATACGCAAGGTTACCGAAACTCAGGGGGTCGATGTGAGTTTCGGCGGCGGACTCGGCAGACTCCCGCTCGTCGCTCCGGCACCGATCGCGCCGGAGTCGGCAGACACTCGAATCGAGCGGAAGGATGCACACAATGCGGAACACCGCGCGCTGGGCAGCGACCCTCGGCCTCACGGCCACCGCCGTCTGCGGACCCCTGACCGGGTCCGCCCTCGCCACCCCCGACGCCGCCCCCGCCTCCCTCTACGCGCCCTCGGCCCTGGTGCTCACCGTGGCCCACGGCGACGACGCAACCATGACCACGCCGGTGCGCGCGGTCACACTGAGCTGCGCCCCGACGGCCTCGGGCACTCATCCCGCCCCCGGTGCGGCCTGCGCCGAACTACGCGGTGTGAACGGGAACTTCGATGCCCTGAAGGCCAGAGACGGTGTGCTGTGTACCAAGCAGTACGACCCAGTGGTGGTCACGGTGGACGGGGTCTGGCAGGGCCAGCGCGTCTCCTATGAACGCACCTTCTCCAACGAATGCGTGAAGGGCTCCTACGCCACGAGCCTGTACGCCTTCTAAGACCGGGATCGCATGGTCCCCGTGCAGTTCGGCAGAAGTCGCGGATGGGGAGTGCGGCCTGCCGAGGGACCCCAGCGATCTCGCACCGGGGGTCGGCCGGGCGGAGTGGGGCCGCCCGGCCGACACCTCGAATCGCCTTGATCGCCTTGATCGCCGTGAGCCGTGAGCCGTGGGCCGTTCACCACGACTCACGGCTCACGGCGTCACGGCCGCCGGGCCTCGGCTCACCGGCCCGAGGCTCACCGGCCCGAGGCTCACCGGGCCTTGGTGCGGTCGCGGTCGCGATGGCTGGTGTCGCACCACGGATAGCGGCGGCTGCGGCGGCAGGTGCACAGCGCGACACGGAAGCGGTCGCAGGAGACGGTCGTGCCGTCCTCCAGCTCCACTTCGACCGGGCCCTCCACCAACAGCGGGCCCTGGCGCTGGACTTTGATCCGGCGCGGTTCCTCAGACCGGGAGTTCGGCACGGACGACCACCAGCTCCTCCCTCGGTTCCGGGCCGGCCAGCAGACCGCGCTGCCGCAACCAGCCCTCCCGGGATCGCAGTACCGGGCCGAACGGGACCGTCCGACGCCGTGTCACCGAGGCCTTCAGCCCCTCGCCGCGCAGATGCGACAGCGTCCGGTCGGGGCAGCTGAACGCCGAGTGCACCACCAGCAGGACACCGCCGGGGCGCAACAGGGGCGGGGCCTCCTGGCAGATCCGGTCGAGGACGAGCCGTCCGTCGCGGCCCGCGTCCCACGCCCGGGCGGCACCCTGTGGCGCACGGCCCGTCTCCGGCGCGGGCACATAAGGGGGATTGGCCAGGATGAGGTCGAAGAACTCCCCGCGCACCGGCGCGAAGAGGTTTCCGTGCCTGATCCGCACCGGACTGCGGGCCAGCCAGGTGTTGAACCGGGCCGTGCACACCGCCCGCCACGACACGTCCACGGCGGTCACCCGCGTACCGCGGCGTGCGGCCTCGATGGCCAGCGCACCCGAACCCGTCCCCACGTCGAGGACGTCCGCGTCACTGGGCAGGGGCTCGTCGTACAGGGCACCGACCAGCAGGTCGGTGTCGTCCTGAGGGGCGTACACGCCCGGGGGTACCAGTGGTTTCACGCCGCACGAGTACCCTCAGATTCAGGAAATAAGGGGAATTCCGGAATCCTGCGCCGTCCGCAGCGACGACCGTCCCTCGCGCCAGGCGTCCAGCAACCGTTCCCCGAAGCGGTCCTCGAGGTACCCCGTGACATCGATCCCGAAGGTGACGTCAGGGGCGAGATGGGGTTCCTCGGCGAGCAGGCCGTCGATGACCTCGTGGCGTACGACCTGCTCGTGCACGGCGTCCGCCTCGACGTGCTCGTCGTAGAAGTGCTCGGCGGCGGGCCCGGCCCCCGTGCGGCGCATCGCCTGCGCCAGCCGTCGGGAACCCGGCGACGAAGTGATCTCGACCGCCGCGAAGTGGCCGACCAGCGCTCCCCGCAGCGCCCGGTGCAGACCGAGCAGCGACATCACGTTGACGGTCGCCAGGGCCTCCGGCGTCGCCGCGTCGAGATAGTGGCCGTACGTGGTGTCCAGGCCGAGATCCGTCATCAGGTCAGCGAAGAGGCGCGCGTGGACACGGTCGGCCCGGCCGCCGCCGTACTCGTCGAACTCCACCGCCGCCATGCCGGCCTTGGCCCTGCCCCACAGCCGGGGCAGCACCCAGGCGTGCGGGTCCGCCTCCTTGAGGTGGTACAGGGAGCGCTGGGCGGCGTATTCGCGCAGCTGCCACAACTCGCCCTCGGCGGCCAGGTGATGGCTGACGCCCGTGCCGTCGAGGGGTTCGACGAGCAGGTCGGCGAGTGCGTCCTCGACGCTGTCGTGGGAGGGCACGTCCGTGCGCAGGGCGGTGAGGAAGCGGTGTTCCAGCGCGGCACGCGCCCGCAGCAGCTCCGGGTTCCACTCGTGTGACTCCGGCACACCGGCGAAGCCGCGGTAGTGCAGCTCGTAGCAGAGGTAGAGCGCCAGCTGGAGATCGTCGCCGTAGACGCTCGCGCTCGCGATGTCCTCCTGCCGGGGCGGTGGGCCCGCGCCCCGCAGATGGTCCTCGACGGCGGCGGACACGGGGCCGCGCGCGGACGGCAGCCGGGGGCCGTCGTCGACGCGTGGCATACGGACGTCATGTGCCATGGCGCCCGAGTACCCGTGGCCTGCCGGACCACCCGTCCGCGTGAACCGGGTCGTAACGGGTACTCCGGGCGGAATGAAGGCACTCGTGATCAACTGCACGCTCAAGAGGTCACCTGAGCCCTCGAACACGGATGCCCTGGCCGGCGTCGTGGTCGAGCGGCTCGAGCAGAGCGGCGTGGACGTCGATGTCGTCCGTGCCGTGGACCTGCCCATCGAACCCGGTGTGGTCAGCGAACCCGTGCGTGAGGGCGACGCCTGGCCGCTCGTCCACGACAAGCTCCTGGACTCCGAGATCCTCGTGATCGCCTCGCCGACCTGGCTCGGGCGCCCTTCCTCGATCGCCCAGCGAGTGCTGGAGCGGATGGACGCGATGCTCTCCGAGACCGACGAGGAGGGGAGGCCAGTCGCCTACAACCGGGTCGCCGGCGTGGTCGTGACCGGCAACGAGGACGGCGCGCACCACGTCATCAGCGAGATCTCCGGCGCGCTGGCCGACATCGGGTACACCATCCCTGGTCAGGCGTGGACCTACTGGCACCTGGGCCCCGGCCCCGGACCCGACTACCTCGACGAGGAGCGTGGCCGGGACTGGTCCCACAGGACGGGCCGCGCCATGGCCGACAACCTCCACGGCGTGGCTCGCGCCTTGGCGGAGCGCCCGGTGGGGCCGCCGCCGGGGTGACGGCTGCGGTCATCGCATGAAGCCCCCTCGGGCGGGCCGCCCCCCGGCACGCCGTCCCCCCGCCCCCGTTCACTCGCCCTTCGACTCCTCCTGCGCCCCCGTGCTGGGAGTGATGGCCTCGCCCGCCTCGCCCCTGTGGCGGCGCTGATCGGCGGAGTCGTGGGTGCGCCGTTCGGCGTCGGCGATCTCCTCCATGACCTCCTCGAACGCCGTTTCCGTGTGTTCCTCGGGCTGCTTCTGGTCCCTCTCGCCCTCGGCCGTCTCGTCGTGGGCCTTGTGGTTCTGCGTCACGAAAGTCTCCTTTCGTCGTCGGAGGGAGGTAGGGCGGTCCCTCGGATGTCAGTTGCTCAGCGGCGCGCTCGCGATCCGCAAGGGCACCGGCGGCTCCGGCGCGGTCGTGCCCTCCTCGTCGAGGCGGCTGACCTCCGCCCACCAGGCCGCGCCGTCCTCGATCTGCCGCAGCATGATCCCCTCACGGATCGCCCAGGGGCAGAGCGTCACCGACCTGAGCCCCGTCAGCTTCATCGCCGTGTGCGCGACCACCGCGCCGGCCAGGCTCTGCGCGGCACGCGGTGCGGAGATGCCGGGGAGCAGGGCGCGTTCGGCGACCGGCAGCGGCGACAGGCGCTCGATCGCGCCGCGCAGGTCCGGAAGCGTCAACTCCCTTTCGACGAACGGCCCGTGCCGGCCCGGCGCGGCCCCGCACAGCCGGCCCAGCTGCTGGAACGTACGCGACGTGGCCGCGGCCGTACGCGGTCCCTCCCAGCGTATCCGGGCCGCCACGTCCCGCAGTTGATGGCGGACCTTGCGACGCAGCTCCCGGATGCGTCGCGGGTCCGGCGGGTCCTCGTCGGTGAGGAACTCATGGGTCAGCTTCTGGGCGCCGAGCGGCAGTGACGCCACGAAGTCCGGCAGCCGGCCGCGGCCGAAGGCGACTTCGAGCGAGCCGCCGCCGATGTCGAGCAGGGCGAGCGGCCCCGCGCGCCAGCCCATCCACCGCCGTGCCCCGAGGAAGGTGAGCTCGGCCTCGAGTTCGCCCGGCAGCGTGCACAGGCTCACCCCGGTCCGGGCCCGCACGGTACGCAGCACCTCATGGCGGTTCGGTGCGTTGCGTACGACGGCCGTCGCGAAGGCCAGGGGAGTGCTGGCGCCCCATCTGGCCGCGGTCCGGCTCGCGGCGCAGACCGCGCCCACCAGCCGTTCGACCGCTTCCCCCGGAATGTGGTCCCCCGGCTTCACCTGCTCGGACAGCCGCAGCCGCCACTTCTCCGTATGGACCGGCAGCGGCACCCCGTCCTGTGCGTCGGCCACCACCAGCCGGACCGTGTTCGACCCCACATCCACCACGCTGATTCGCATGCGACGGCGTGTACCCGTTTCGAGGCCGGTGCAACGGGGGCGCACGGGAGCGAGGTCCAGTTATGCCTTGACAGGAATATAACCAGAGAGGCATATTGGATCGCATGTCCGATCCCGGTGCGTCGCTCTGGAGCGCGCTCGCCGATCCTCACCGGCGGGCCATCGTCACGCTGCTCCTGGAGCGGCCTCGGCCCGTCGGGGAGATCGTGGAGGCATGCGGGCTGAGCCAGCCGAGCACGTCGAAGCATCTGAAGGTGCTGCGGGAGGCGGGTCTGGTACGGGTACGGCAGGACGCCCAGCGCCGCGTCTACGCCCTCGACCCGGCCCCGATCGCCGCCCTGGACTCCTGGCTCGCCCCCTACCGCAGGCTCTGGAACAGCAGCCTGGACGCCCTGGGCCGCCGCCTCGACGATACGACGGACGACAGCGAGGCCGACGACACCCCGGCCGAGCGACCCGCTCCTCGGCCGCCGGCACCGGGCGACACCGAGGCCCCTAACGAAGGGACTGATCCACCATGACCGCGGACCTCACCGGCACCTATCTGACCCTCGACGACGGACGCCCGGCCGTCCGCTTCAGCCGCACCTACGACCATCCCGTCGCGCGCGTCTGGCAGTTCGTGACCGACGCCGACGAACTCGCCCACTGGTTCCCGTCCCGCGCCGAGATCGAGCTGCGCCCCGGCGGCACGGTCACGTTCTCCGGAGACCCGAACATGGCCGACTCCACGGGACGCGTGATCGCCGTGGACGAGCCCCGGCACCTGTCCTTCGCATGGGGCGACGACGAACTGCACTTCGACCTGGACCCCCTGGACGGCGGACGCACCCGCTTCACGCTCACCAACGTCCTCGCGGCCGAGAACACCGCCGCCCGCAACAGCGCCGGCTGGGAGGTGTGCCTGGCCGCCCTGGACGCGCACGCGCGCGGGGAGCGCTTCGAGGGACCGCACGCGGGGGCGAACGCGCCCTGGAAGGAGCTCTACGACGGCTATGTGGCCGCCGGTGTCCCCGCCGGCGCCCCCGTCCCCGGCCTCGACACCTGACCTGCCGTCACGTCATCTGGCGCCGTACCAGTTCGTGCAGCCGCCCGCCGGTGTCCGCGAGCAGCTGTGCGGGCGGGCCCTGCTGGGCGACCTTGCCGTCCTCCATCACGATGACGCGGTCCGCGTCCAGCACCGTCGACAGGCGGTGCGCGATGACGACGCGGGTGGCGTTGAGGGCCCTGGTCGACTCGATGACCGTGCGCTGGGTCTCGTTGTCCAGGGCGCTGGTCGCCTCGTCGAAGAACAGGATGCGCGGGCGGCGGATCAACGCCTGGGCGATCATCAGTCGTTGCCGCTGGCCGCCGGAGACCGCGCCGCTGCCCGAGACGATCGTGTGCAGCCCCATCGGCATGCGCTTGATGTCCTCGGCGAGGCCCGCCATCTCGGCCGCCGCCATCGCCTCCTCCGGCGTGTACGGCTCCGTACCGCAGATGACGTCCAGGATGGACCCGGTGAACGGCTGGGCGTGTTGGAGCACCACCC
Organism: Streptomyces sp. M41; assembly: GCF_043673425.1. Classification (NCBI taxonomy): domain Bacteria; kingdom Bacillati; phylum Actinomycetota; class Actinomycetes; order Kitasatosporales; family Streptomycetaceae; genus Streptomyces; species Streptomyces sp. M41. Next base: position 142,600 of record NZ_JBIMKE010000015.1, read on the forward strand.
CGCACTGCCGGCGCACCGCGGACTGATCGAGCGCGGACAGGTCCTGGCCGTCGTAGAGCACACTGCCCGAGACCGGCTTGTCGAAGCCGATCAGCAGCCGCAGCAGGGTCGACTTGCCGCAGCCGCTGGGTCCGACGATCGCCACGAACTCGCCCGGGCTCACCTCGAAGGACACGTCGTCGAGGACGAGGGGACCGTCGTCGGAGTAGCGGAAGGACAGCCGGCGCGCCTCGATCGACCCGGACAGCGGGCCGGGCCGGGTGCTCGCCGAGCGCACCTCCGGCGTGGCCTGGAGCACCGGCTTGATCTCCTCGAACAGCGGCAACGCCGCCACGGCGGAGACGAACGCGCCCGTCAGCTGGGTGACCGACGTCAGCAGCATCGTCACCGACGTGTTGAAGGTGAGGAACGCCGCCGCCGACATCGACCCGTGCGCGGGTCCCGCCAGCAGCATGAACATCAGCAGCGTGCACAGCGGCAGATACACCGCGCCCAGCACCGTGGTGAGGTTCTTGATCCGCCCCACCTTCTGCTGAAGCTCCCGGCTGCGCGCGAACCGGTCCGCCCAGGCCGCGTAGGCGTAGTTCTCGGCCGCCGCGACGCGCAGCTTGGGCAGGCCCCGCAGAGTCTGGAACGCCTGGTTGTTCAGTTTGTTGTTCAGCACCACCAGCCGCCGCTGCCAGCGCACCTGCCACAGCCCCAGCCCCAGGAAGACGCCCGCGATGACGACGAGCATGCCGATCGCCGCCAGCGCCATCGGCACGCTGTACCAGAACAGCAGCGCCAGGTTCATCGCACCCACGGTCACCGACTGCGCGACGACGGGACCGACCCCGGCCAGCAGACGGCGGACGGCGCTGATGCCCATGGCCTGGCTCGCCAGCTCACCGGTCGAGCGCTCGGTGAAGAACTTCGTCGGCAGCCGCAGCAGCCGGTCCCACAGGGCGGGTTGGAGCGTGGCCTCGATCCGGCCCTCCAGCCGCAGGATCGTCAGATTCTGCAACAGCATGAAGGCCGCCGCCACCACGCTGCTGATCATCACGGCGAGACAGAACTGCACGATGAGCGCGGTCTGCGCCTTCGGCACGAACTCGCCGAGCACCTTGCCGGTCGCGACCGGCACCAGCGCGCCGATCGCCACGGTCACCAGGCCGCTCAGCAGGAGGTTGGTGAGGTCGCCGCCGGTGCCCCGCATGCTGAACCGCAGCAGCCGCAGCGGGCTCAACGCACGGTCGGGCAGCGGGCGGTAGAACATCACGGCACGCGGCTCGAACTCCTCCGCGTTGGCCTTCTCGACCGGCGTCTCACGGCCCGTCGACGGATGGACGGCGACATAGCCGCCGCGCCGCCACAGCAGCGCCACCGGCGCACCGGACAGCGCCCGGTGACCGACGAGCGGGCCGATGTTGTCCCGCCACCACCGTCCGTCCAGGCGTACGGCCCTGGTGCGGATGCGAGAGGCGAGTGCGATCCGCTCGACCGGGTCGAGCCGTTCGCTCTCGACACCGCTCTGCGCGGGCTCGGCCAGTGTGATCCCGGCCGCCTCGGCGACCAGCTTGCAGGCGGCGTGACTGGCGTCCGCGTCGGCTGCCGTCGCGCGCTTGTCGCGCCGCTTGCCGATGGACGCGAGCAGCGTCCGGTCGGCCTGGGCGCGCACCGCCTCACCGGCCTTGATACCGGCGGCCGTACGTGTCTCGTGGGTGCGTTCCAGCTGCTCGATCCAGCGGTCCAGCGTGGTCAGCAGGCGGTACTGCTGGTCGACCATGGACTGCCAGACCGCCGGGTCCATCAGCAGGTCGGCGGCGGCCTCCGCGCCGTACAGCGAGCCGTACTGCACGCTGCCGGGCGGCACCTGCATCCAGAAGACGTCGTCGTCAGTCACCTCCGCGGCCCGTTCGGTGGCCATCGGCGCCTGGAACAGGATCGACAGGCTGCGGCCGACGCCGAGGGCGAGGGCGTACTCCAGAGGGCTCGTCTGCGGCGGGACGTACTGCGGATTGCCGTACTCGTCGTAGGACCAGGTCTGGGTGTTGGCGGGCTGGTACAGCTCGCGCAGGCCGATGCGGTGCACCACGCAGTCCCGCAGCGGACGCGCGACCAGCGTGTGCTGCGGTCCCGCGACCGGACCCAGCAGCAGCGAGCCCGCCTCCAGCCGGCCGAGGTGATGCCAGTGGCCCTGCTGCCCGGCGTCGACCGCGAACAGGTCCACCGCGCCGGACGCCACCAGCCACAGCACCTGCGGGCCTTCGAGGTCGAGGCGGTTGAGTCCGGCGCAGTCGATCCGCGCGCCCATCTGCCCCAGCGCGTCGAGAACGAGGTCACCCTCGTGGACGGCAGTCATCTCACCGCTCCCTGACCAGTGTTGCGTACGCGCCCCCACGCGCCACCAATTCCTCGTGCCGCCCGCGTTCCACGATCGTGCCGTGCTGGAGTACGACGATCTCGTCGCTGTCGCGCACGGTGCTGAGCCGGTGCGCGATCACCACACAGGCACAGCCGCGCTTGCGCAGGTTGTCCATCACGATCAGCTCGGTCTCGGCGTCGAGCGCGCTCGTCACCTCGTCGAGGACCAGGATGCTGGGGCGGCGCACCAGCGCCCGCGCGATCTCCAGCCGCTGACGCTGCCCGCCGGAGAAGTTACGGCCGTCCTGCTCGACATGGCTGTGGATGCCGCCCGGGCGGCGCATGACCACGTCGTACAGGGCCGCGTCGCGCAGCGCGTCCACCACCGCCTCGTCCGGGACCGACGGGTCCCACAGCGCCACGTTGTCGCGGACGGTGCCCTCGAAGAGGAACACCTCCTGGTCGACGAAGGAGACGGAGGCGGCGAGCGCGCCCCGCGGGATGTCCTCGATGCGCTGGTCGTCGATGCGGATGACACCCTCCCACGGGGCGTACAGACCCGAGATCAGGCGCGAGACGGTCGACTTGCCGCTGCCGGAGCCGCCGACCAGGGCGACCTGCCGGCCCGGGCCGACCGTCAGGTCGAAGCCGGTGAGCAGGGGCTTGTCGAGGGGGCTGTAGCCGAAGGTGATGTTCTGGAGCTCGACGTGGCCGTGCAGCCGGCGCGTCGAATCGCCCGCGCCGGGACGGCCGTAGAGCGGGTCCGCCTCGAAGTTCTCCACGTCCTTCAGGCGGGCCACGTCGGCGGCGAAGTCCTGGATGCGGCCCGCGACGCCGTTCAGACGGGTGATCGGCGCGGTGAAGCGGGTGACCAGCGCCTGGAAGGCGACCAGCAGGCCCACGGAGATGCCCCCCTCGATCGCCCGCATGCCGCCGATCCAGAGGATGAGCGCGCTGTTGAGCGTGGCGAGCGTCGGGGCGACCACGCCCAGCCAGGCACTCGGCACGCCGAGGCGCTGCTGCTCCTCCAGCGTCGTGGCGTGCTGTCCGGCCCACTTGCGGAAGTAGCCGTCCTCGCCGCCGGTCGCCTTCATCGTCTCGATCAGCTGAAGGCCGGTGTAGGCGGTGTTGGTCAGCCGTGCGTTGTCCGCGCGCAGCTTGGCCGTACGGGTGGCGCGCAGGCGGATCACGACCCGCATGGCGACGACGTTCAGCAGGGCCACGCCGATGCCGACGAACGTGAGCTGGGGGTCGTAGGTGTAGAGGAGGAGCGCGTACAGGACGACGACCACGGCGTCCACGCCCGCCGCCGCCAGGTCACGGGCCAGGGTCTCGGACACCGCGTCGTTGGACTGGAGGCGCTGCACCAGGTCGGCCGGGCTGCGCTGGGAGAAGAACGTCACCGGCAGCCGCAGCAGATGGCGCAGGAAGCGGGCGCTGGACAGGGTCGAGGAGATGATGCGGCCCCGCAGCAGGTTCGCCTGCTGCAGCCAGGTCAGCACCACCGTGAGCGTGACGCAGGCCCCCATCGACGCGAACAGCACGCCCAGCAGGGAGGTCTGGCCGCCGATGAGGAACATGTCGATATAGGTACGGCTCAGCGCGGGCACCGCGGCGCCGACCAGCACGAGCAGGAGGCTCGCCAGCACGGCGGCGGGCATCGTGCCCGCGGTGCCGCGCAGCCGGGCGGGCATCGCGCCCAGGATCCCGGGTTTGCGCCCGCCCTTGCTGAAGCCCTCGCCGGGCTCCATCACCAGGACGACACCGGTGAAGCTGCCGTCGAAGTCCTCCATGGGCACGAAACGGCGGCCCTTGGCGGGGTCGTTGATGTACACCCCCCGGCGGCCGAAACGGCGGCCCATGCCGTCATAGACGACGTAGTGGTTGAACTCCCAGAACAGAACGGCCGGCGTCTTCACCTCGGCGAGGGCGGCCGTGTCCATCTGCATGCCCTTGGCCGTCAGCCCGTAGCCGCGGGCGGCCTTCAGCAGGTTGCTGGCGCGCGAGCCGTCGCGGGAGACGCCGCACGCTATGCGCAGCTCCTCCAGCGGGACATGGCGGCCGTAGTGGCCGAGCACCATCGCGAGGGAGGCGGCGCCGCACTCCACGGCCTCCATCTGCAGGACGGTGGGCGTGCGGACCGTCTTCACACGGCCCTTGGGCACGGGTCGTTTCGGCGGAGCGGCGCGCCGCCGGCTCCGGGTCTCCTGCGCGGCGCTCACGGCAGCAGCCAGTCGACGGGACGCTGATCGGCCAGCCGGATCGAGGCGTCGGCCATGGTCATGGAGGTGAGGGAGAACGGCGGCCCGTCCGTGGACGACCACGCGTAGCCGCTCTCGGTGCTCGACTTCTCGTCCAGCTTCACCAGTACGGCGACCGGCCTGCCGTCCTTGGTGAACTGCTCGCCGAGCTGGTCGTCTCCGAGGAATGCGGCGATCTGCTGTGCGGACTGCGCGGAGCGGTCCACCGACTTCACATGGCCGCGCAGCACGCCGTACTCCTGGGTGGGCACCGACTGGACGGTGAGGTCCACGGCGGCGTCGTCCGGGATGGCGGCCGCGTTCTCGGCGGGGACGTACACCGTGGCGTACAGGGGGTCCTCAGCGCGGGCGACCTTCTCCACGGCGGCCACGTTCGCGCCGGTGGAGATGATCTGCCCGATGGTGGCGGCGAGCGTGGTGACCCGGCCGGCGGCGACCGTGCGGACGACCGTCTCGCCCCGGGCGGTACGGACCTTCAGGACCGGGGACTTCGCCGGGAGCCGCCGGCCCTGCTCGGCGAGGACCGCGGTGACCTGGCCGGCGACGGGGCTCTGGAGGATGTAGCTGCCCTGGCCGTGGGTGAGGACGGCGGGCGCGCCCACGGTGGAGGCGACCGAACCGGTCAGGGCCCACACGGACGCGGCGGCCATCACGACCACCGTCACGGCGAGGACCAGCCAGCCCTGGGGGCGGGCGAAGCGCACCGGAAGGTCGAGTTCCTCCGGTGACTGGAGCTTGGCGAGGGCCTGTTGGCGGAACTGCACGGAACTTTCCCTCACCTGAGGATGAGTGGAGACCGGCGTGGGGAGGCCGGCCGTGTCACGGGGGGTGCCGAAGCCGCGGCACGGCACCCGAAGAGCCCCGGAGCCGGGGAGGCTCCGGGACTCAGCGGTTGCAAAAAGGTGCGATCAGAGACCGGCGACCAGGCCCGAGACCGGGGCGGTGTTCAGGCCGGTGACACCCTCCACGGTGCCGACGACCGTGTCGACCAGGCCGGAAACCGGGGCAATGCCGTTGACAGCGTCGAGGGCACCGTTCACGGCGTTGACCTGCAGGCCGCCGGAGACGTTGTCGAGCTCGGCGTCGGAGATCTCGACGGTCTCAACCTGGGGGGTGGAGTTCATGATGGAACTTCCCTTCCTAATGGGTATTCACAAGGGGGAGCGGCCCCCTCTGGGGACAGACGACGGCCGCGACCGCGGGCGCCCGGCGCCCGTTGCCGGAAGCCGATCGCGGCCCCCGCGGTGCGATGGATCAAAGCACGCTGCGGGCGCGCGCTTCCAATCAACCATTGGCCTCACCTGGGCAATTGGCTCCCCGAAGCAGTCATCCGTGCAGAAGCGGGCACGTCTTGTCGGCGACTTCTTCACATGCGTCACAGCATCGGCTCGGACGTGCTGTTGCATCCGCCCGGCGGGGCGACGGGGCGGGCGCGGCGAATCAGACACTCCGGCCCCAAGGGGGTGACCGCCGGTAGTCCCGTGTGCAGAACCGCGGTGCACGGTGACTTCGTTGAGCATTGAATGTGTAGATTCGCTGAAGCTGGGATTCCGCTAAGCATTTACAACCGACCGTGATCGATCGGTTGCGGATCGTGTCGGCCCGGAAGGGGGCACATCGTGCACGCCGGGCAGCGCGCAGCGCAGCCGCCACAGCCCGGCGATGCGCACACCGCCTCGGTCGGAAGGACCTGCACCACCTCAGCCCAGCAGTGCGCACACCGCCTCGGTCGGAAGGTCCTGCACTGCCTCAGCCCAGCAGCGCGTACACCGTGCTCGCCCGTGCCGCGATGTCTCCGGATCCCTCGTCCGTCATCACGATGTCGGCGAAGGCCATCCGGCGGCCCAGCTTGGTGACGACCGCTTCGATCAAGACATCCGAACCGATCACCGGGCGCTGGAACGACGTCGACAGCTGCACCGTCGTCATCGGTCCGTACGCCCCGCGCGCCGCCGACACCGCGATGACGGTCGCGGTGTCGGCGGCAGCCATCAGCGCCTGCCCCGACAGCGCGCCGCCCTCCCGGGCCAGGCCGTCCGACCAGGGCAGTCGCAGGATCGCGCGCTGATCTCCCACGCCCTCGACGGACAGACCGAGGGCGAGCACCCAAGGGGCGAAATTGGCGGAGAGGATCTTGTCGGCTTCGGCCGTAGTCATCGTCATATGGGGGATTGTTCCCGCCCCTGGCCCTCCGGGTGCGGCCCTTGGCTGATTCGGTGTGCCGAGTGGGGCGCGTGCAAACGCAATTGAACGCCCCGCGCGCCCCGTGCGTACCAACTGCCAACCAGGCGCCCCGAACAGCTGCCGCACAGGCGGCACAGACCCCGTCCCCCAGGAGGTCGAGAAGTTTGAGTCACAAGCGAATTCCGAAGCGCAAGGCCGCGATAGCAGCGGGCAGCGTGGTGGCGCTCGGAGCGGCGGCGATCCTGTTGCCGAACGCCAACGCGTCACAGGACGGTGCCTCGGACGCCGCAGCCGCTCCCAAGACCCTGAAGGCGGCGGACGCCTCGGATCTCGCCTCGCAGCTCGCGGGCATGCTCGGCGACGCCTTCGCCGGTTCGTACTACGACGCCGAGAGCCAGCAGCTCGTCGTCAACGTCATCCCCGGCGACAACAACAACGTCATCGTCCAGGCGAAGAAGGCGGGCGCGAAGGTCCGCGAGGTCGCCAACAGCCTGGCCGAACTCGATGCCGGAGCCAAGACCCTGAAGTCCGAGGCGACCATCCCGGGCACCGCGTGGGCCGTCGACCCCAGAACGAACAAGATCCTCGTCACCGCCGACCGCACGGTCACCGGCGACAACTGGGACCAGCTGGAGTCGACCGTGCAGAGCCTCGGCTCGAACATGGCGACCATCAAGAAGTCGTCCGGCACCTTCAAGCCCTTCGTGTCCGGCGGCGACGCCATCTTCGCGGGCGGCTCGCGCTGCTCCCTCGGCTTCAACGTCACCGCGGGCGACGGCTCGCCCGCCTTCCTGACCGCCGGTCACTGCACGCTCGGCGGCAACGAATGGTCGGACACCCAGGGCGGCCAGCCGATCGCCACCGTCGACCAGTCCACCTTCCCCGGCGCAGGCGACTTCGCGCTCGTGAAGTACGACGACCCGGCCACCCAGGCGCCGAGTGAGGTCAACGTCGGCGACCAGACCGTCCCGATCAGCCAGGCCGCCGACGCCGAGGTCGGTCTCCAGGTCCTGCGGATGGGCAGCACCACCGGGCTGAACGACGGTCAGGTCACGGGGCTCAACGCCACCGTGAACTACCCGGAGGGCACGGTCACCGGACTCATCCAGACCGACGTCTGCGCCGAACCCGGCGACAGCGGCGGCTCCCTGTTCACCCAGGACGGTCTGGCGATCGGCCTCACCTCCGGCGGCAGCGGCGACTGCACGGTCGGCGGCGAGACCTTCTTCCAGCCGGTGACCACCGCCCTGGAAGCGGTAGGCGCGACCCTCGGCGGCGGCGCCGGCGGCGGACAGGCCGGTGCGGGCGAGGAAGCCGGTGCGGGCGAGGAGGCCGGTGCCGGTGCCGGTGAGGAAGGCGGAGTCGGTGCCGGTGAAGAGGCCGGAGCAGGCCAGGAAGCCGGTGAAGAGGCCGGCGAAGAGGCGGGCAACGGCAACGCCGACGGCACGGGCAACGGCCTCGGCGAGATCATCGGCAACGGTGTCGGAGTGAACTGATGTGAACTGATGTGAACTGAACTGACGTGAACTGACGTGAACTGACGTGAACTGACGTGAACTGACACACCGACACCGCCGTCGAAGGCGAGTGCGCACGCGGTCCGGCCCTCCGGCGGGAGGCTCGGACCGCAGTGTGTGCGGACCCCTCAGCCCCGGGCCCGCAGCAACAGCAGCGCCACGTCGTCGACCCGTTCCCGTACCGAGGCGCTGTGCCGGACCAGCAGATCGGCCAGCTCGTCCAAGGGGCGTTCGCCGGCCTCGCCGAGGACCTGGCCGAGGTCGGCGAGGGCGTCCTCGATGTCGACGCCCGGGGACTCGATCAGGCCGTCGGTGTACAGCAGCAGCACACAGCCGGGCGTGAGATCGACCTCCGTCGTCGGATAGGCGGGTGAGCCGTCGATGCCCAGCAGCGGGCCGCCCGCCAGGTCGAGCACCCGCACCCGTCCGTCCGGCCGCCTCAGCAATGGCGGAGGATGCCCGGCCCGGGCCATCACCGCCTTACCGTGCTCGGGGTCCAGACGCATATACAGACAGCTGGCGAACAGGTCGGCACCGAGGTCCAGCAGCAGCCGGTTGGTGCTGCGCATGACCTCCTCCGGGGCCTGCCCGACGGTCGTGTACGCCCGTACGGCGGTGCGGATCTGGCCCATCAGACCGGCCGCGGTGACGTTGTGGCCCTGTACGTCCCCGATCACCGCCGCCGTCAGGCCCTCTTCCGTCGGCACCAGGTCGTAGAAGTCGCCGCCGATCTCCATGCCCTGGGTGGCGGGCAGATAGCGTGCCGCGGCCTCGACGCCGGGCAGCGGCGGCAAGGAGTGCGGCAGCAGGGCGGCCTGAAGGCCGTGCGCCAACTGGTGCTTGGCGTCGTAGAGCTGGGCCCGCTCCAGCGCCTGCGCGATGAGCCCGCCCAGGCTGGTCAGAACCGCCCGTTCGTCGGCCGGGAAGGCATGCGGTTCGGCGTAGGCGAGCACACAGGTGCCTACGGGCCGGCCCGAGGCGATCAGCGGCAGATACGCCCAGGCCGCGAACCCGTCGGGCGTCGCGTGCCGCGCCGGGTACAGCCGCTCCAGCTCCTGCCGGGAGTCGAAGAACGCGGGCACCCCGGTGGTGAGGGCGTGGGTGCCCGCCGTCTGCTCGGTCAACGGCATCCCGTCGAACTGCTCCACGACCCGCGGGTCGGCATAGCCGCGGTGACCGAGCACATGCAGCCGGCCCGCCCGCGAACCCAGCACGACCAGGGCCTGACTGCCCACGGCCGGCACGATCTCGTCCGCGACCAGCTGCACCACGTCCTGCACGCCCGCCGCCTCGGTGAGCGCGCCGGCCAGACTCAGCACCTGGGAGATGGTCACCAGCCGGGCCGGCGCGTCACCCGGCTCCGGGCCGCGGCGGCCCATCTCGGCCACCGCGCGGGCCCTGCTGATGCGTACGCTCAAGCCGCTCGTACTCGGGTACATACGGAACGACAGCCAGTCGCCGGGTGGCCGCAGCGCCACGAACGACGTCGTCTGCTGGCTCATCAGCGCCGCCCGGTAACGGTCCTCGTACACGGGGTCGTTGAGCCAGGGCACCGCGGCCCACAGCTGGTTGCCGAGCAGCCGGCTGGCCGGGACGCCGATCAGCTCGGCCGCCGCCGGATTGGCGAAGCTGACCCGGCCGTGCAGATCCAGCGAGCACAACCCGTACGGCAGCCGCGACACCATCCGCGCCGCCTCCACCGTGCCGAGCGTGCCCGCCGCGCCGCTGAACGCCGGTCCGGCGACCAGATCGGGCTCGGGCAGCGGCGGGCGGCTGTCCTCCCTGGCCCTTTCCAGCCGCACCGCGAGCCGTCGGCAGGCCGCACTCAGATGGTCCTGGTCCCGTTCCGACAGCTCCGGGGGATGCGAGCCCGGCCAGGTCACGAAGATCGCGCCATAGGCGTCGGTCTCGGTCGCCACGGGCAGCGCGGCCAGCGCGAACGGATAGGGCAGCACCAGGGCGATGCGCGGATAGCGGGCCGCCATGTCGTCCTCGCCGCGCACCCAGACCAGCTGCCGCTCCCGCACCGCCTCGGCCACCGGGATCGGCGCGCTGAGCCCGACCCGCTCCCACGGCGCCGCGAACGCCCGGGGCAGCCCCGCCATCACCGCCATCTCCAGCACTGGCTCGTCGGCCGCCAGCAGATACACCGCCCCGGAGTGCGCGTGCACCTCGTCCATCATCGACGCCAGCGCCAGCGACAACAGCGGCCGGCCGACCCGCGTCCGCGCGGCCGACGGCGCCTGTGCGGACGTCTGTCCGTCGGACACGCCGACCACCTCCTCGCACCGGCGCGCGTTCCCGCGGGGCCCGGTGCGCCGACATGCGTCCGGGCCCCCAGGGCTCAAATCTCCCCCTTCCCGGCCCTTCGCGCACGGCGAGCGCCCGGAGGCACGGGCTGCCAGGGGGATCATGCGCGGCGCACGCGTACCCGAAGCGCGGCGAGGGCGCTGTATACCCCTTCCGCCTCGGACCATTCCCCCGGATCGGAAGCGCGCGGCGGGGCCCGGGCGCCGAGTGTGCGCCCCCACGCACCCCGATGGCCGGTTCTTCGCGCCCGGGGGCCGTGCGGGACGCGAACAATAGGGCACGCGTTTCTCACCACGGTCCGGTGCAGGGTGAGCCGAAAGGACGGGGAATTGATCCGGGTGTTATTGGTGCATGACGCGTGTCTGGTCAGATCGGTCTTGGCGGAGTGGCTGCGCCGGATACCGGACCTCGAGGTGCACGACGCCTCGTGGCGCAGCGGGCCGGGCCGTCTGCGATCCCTGCGGCCGGACGTCTGCGCGGCCGACCTCGACTGCTCGGACGCTTACGGCATCCCGCCGCTGGGCGACCTCTGCGCACGCGAGACGGGCCGGAGCGCGCCGCGGCTCCTGGTGCTCGCCGGCTCCCACCGGCCGGGGCTGCTGAAGCGGGCCGCCGAGGCGGGGGCGCTCGGCTATGTGGACAAGGAGGGCTCGCCCGACAGCCTCGTACGCGGGATCCGGCGCGTCGCGGAAGGGAAACGTTTCGTCGATGACTCGCTGGGCTTCGGGTTCCTCAAGGCCGCCGAGATGCCGCTGACCCGGCGGGAACTGAGCGTGTTATCCCTCGCCGCCGAGGGGGCCTCGGTGGCGGAGATCGCGGGAAGCCTGCATCTGTCCCACGGGACCGTGCGCAACTACATGGCCGCCATCACGCGCAAGACCGGTGCCCGCAATCGCATCGACGCGATCCGGATCTCCCAGGGGGAGGGCTGGCTGTGAGGGCGACGGCGTCCAGCCGCCCACCAGATCGCGGTACGCCGCCGAGTGGCGCAGCAACGCGTCATGGGTGCCGTAGGCCGTGTCCGGACCGTCCATCACCAGCACGCCGTCGGCGCGGCGCGCCGAGCTGATGCGGTGCGCGACGACGACCAGAGTGCCGCCCGGCCGCTGTGCGAACGCCCGCTCCGCGCGCTCCTCGGCAGCCGCGTCGAGGTGGCAGGTCGCCTCGTCCAGCAGGGCGAGCGGTGCGGGCGAGAGATAGGCCCGGGTCAGGGCCACGAGCTGGCGCTCACCGGCGGAGAGCGCCGCCGGATCCACGGTCGCACCGGGCCCGCCGAGCGCGTCGAGCAACGGCAGGAGGCCGACGGCCTCAGCCGCGCAGAGCAGCTCCGCCTCGGGCACGGGGTCGTCCCGCAGATGCCCGAGGTTCTCGGCGAGCGTGCCGGTGAACACGTACGCCTCCTGCGGGATGAGCACCCTGAGCGCGGCGGCCTCCGGCCCGGGCACCGGGTGCCCCAAGAGCCGTACGGCACCGTGCCCCGGCTCCAGCAGCCCGGCGATCAGCGCGGTCAGAGTGGACTTCCCGATCCCGCTCGCGCCCACGACGGCCAGGTGGGCGCCGGGTTCGAGGGTGAGGTCCAGGCCGTCGATGACGGGGGCGGCGGTGGGGCCGTAGGCGAAGGTGACGGAGGTGAGGGAGAGGGCGGGGGCGGTGGCGCTGTCCGGGCCGGCGGCGCGGACGGTGGCCGACGGTGCCTCGTGGATTCGCGCCTTCCACCGGGGCGGGGGTCCGGCCCCGACGGAGAGGTCTTGGGGGAGTCGACGGGCTCGGGCCGGGGCTTCGTGGGCGGGCTTTCCGGTCTCGGGGTGGGTCCCGCGGGCGGGCTTCGAGGTCTCGGCGCGTGTCCCGCGGGCGGGTTCTGGTGCTTTGGCGGATGCGTTGTGGGCGGGCTTTCCGGTCTTCGCGGATGCGTCGTTGGCGGGCTTTCCGGTCTTGGCGGACGTGTCGTGGGCGGGCTTTCCGGTCTCGGTGGATGTCGCGCGGTCGGGGTTTGGCCCCTCATGCGCAGGGTCTCCGCTCCTGGTGGATGCCCTGCGGTCGGGGTTTGGCGCTTCGACGGATGTGTCGTGGGAGGGCTTTGCGGTCCCGGTGGTGACTGCGTTGTCGGGTTTCGGCGCCTCGCTGGGTGTTGCCTGAGCGGGCTCTCCGATCCCTGCGGCTGCCCCGCGGTCGGGTTTGCGCGCCTCGGTAGATGATTCGTGCGCACGCACTGCGGCCTCGGTGAGGACCTCATGGGCCGGCTCTCCGGCGTCGGCGGGGACCTCATGGGCCGGCTCTCCGGCCTCGGCGCGGACCTGAGTCGGCCTTCCGGCCCCGGCGGGGGCCTCGTGGGCCGGCCCTCCGCCCTCGGTGAGGGTCATGGGGACCGGCGCCCCCACCCCCGAGGCAGCCGCGTGGGCGCGTCGTTCGGTGCCCGGTCGGGGCTCACGGGTCAGTCGGCGTAGTACCACCACCAGCCGGGAGCCGCTCGTGCCCAGGCCGTGGACCAGGTTGTGCAGCGCCGGGAGGAGGGACTGGGTGATGTAGGCGAGGGCGCCGATCAGCGCGCCGGTGGTGACGCCGCGGGCGAGCAGCCAGGGTGCGCAGACGAGCAGCAGCACGATGGGCAGCCGGCCGCCGAGCGCGAGGGACGCCACGCGCAGGACGCCCCAGCGGGCGAGGGCGGAGGCCGCCCGCCGCTCCGCGTCGATGCGCAGCCCGGTGGCGGCGGCGACCCTGTCCTCCGCGCCCGCTGCCGTGATGTCCCGCAGTCCCGGGCAGACGGCGGCCAGCCGGTCGGCCAGCGCCTCGTCGGCGACGAGGTACGCCTCCTGACGCCGGGCCAGTGGTCGCAGTGTCACCGCGAACAGGGCCAGGCCCGAGGCGAGCGGGGGCCCGACGACCAGCAGGAGCAGCGGGTCGAGCGACGCGAGCCCCACGACGGCGCCGGTCGCCGTGAAGACGAACGAACGCGACACCATCACCAGCCCGGCGAAGGTGTCCCGCGCGATCTCGACCTGCTGGGTCAGCCCCGACAGCGCGCCCGCGTCCGCCTCCCGCACGCCGCGCACCACGACTCGCTCCACCAGCCGGTCCCGCAGCGGCTCGGCCAACGCGGCGACCGCGCCGTACACCCGCGCCGTGCCGAACGCGCCGACGAGCACGCCGAGTCCGGCCACCGCCAGCCACCCGAGCCCGGTCCCGGGCCGGGCGGCCAGGAAACCGTCGTCCAGGGCACGGGCCAGGGCGTACCCGGTGAGGAAGGTCTGTCCCGTCTCCAGCACCGACCAGCCGGCCAGCCGTACCAGCACCCGCCACCGCTCGGACAGGAACCGCAGTCCTCGCCGGTGCACACCCTCGGTCATGACCGGTCCCCGTCCGCGAACACCGCCCGGTACTCGGGGATCCGCCAGAGCCGTTCGTGGGGTCCGACCGCCCGCACCCGGCCCCCGTCCAGCCAGGCCACCGCGTCCGCGCGGGCGGCCGTGGCGGCGCGGTGCGCGATCAGGAGCCGGGTGCCGGCGTGCGGGCCGTGCGGCACGAGGGCCGCGGTGATGCGGGCCTCGGTCACCGTGTCGAGGCTGGAGAGGGCGTCGTCGAGGATCAGCAGCCGCCCGCCGTGCGCGAACGCCCGGGCGAGGCCCAGGCGCTGGGACTCCCCGCCGGAGCGCGGGGCGTCGGCGACGGCGGTGGCGTAACCGTGGGGCAGGCGGCGCACGAAGTCGTCGGCGCGGGCCGTGCGGGCCGCCTCCCGGACCCGTTCGGGGGAGGGGGACGCCAGTGCGAGGCCGATCTCGTCCTCGATCGTGCCGCCCAGCAGCGCGGGGCGTTCGAAGGCGTACCCGACGGCCCCGCGCAGCGCGTCGCGGGTGAGCTCGCGCAACGGCACGCCGTCGAGGAGCACCTCGCCCGTGTCCGGTTCGGCGAGCCGTCCGGCCACCGCGGCGAGCAGCGACTTGCCCGCTCCCGACCGGCCCACGACGGCCAGCGTCGTGCCGCCGGGCACCACCAGATCGACTCCGTCGAGCACGGCACGCCCGCCGCGTACGGCGGTCACCTCGCGCAGCTCCAACCGGCCCGGACCGTGCGGGAGGACACGCTCGCCGTGGGCCGGCGCCGGTTCGGCGAGCACCTCGTGCAGGCGGCTCGTCGCGGCGCGGGCGCGGGCCAGGCCGGCGAGCTGCCCGACCAGGACCCCCACCCCGGTGGCGAGGACCGCGTACCGGGAGGCGGCGAGCACCTCACCCACCGTCAGCCGGTGCCGGGCGAGCAGGACCCCTGCCACGGCGACGACGCCGAGCTGGAGCAGCGGGGCCACGGCCACCGAACGGCCCGCCGCGAGCCCCTGCACCCGCCACATGCGGTGTCCGGCCCGGGAGAGTTCCGGCAGGGGCCGCAGGATCCGTGCCGTCTCCCGGCCGGCCGTGCCCGCCGCCTCGATGGTGCGGTGCCCGCGGACGGCTTCCGCCAGTGCCCGTGCGATCCGCCCCTGCGCCTGCTGGTAGCGCGCCACGCATTCCCTGGTGTCACGGGCGAAGGCGCGCAGCAGCAGCGCCAGCACGGGCGTTCCGGCGAGCAGTACGGCCGCGAGCCATGGATCGATCAGGGCGAGGGCCACGATGCCGCCGACGGGCCCGGCGAGCGCGGCGAGCAGTGCGGCGCGGGCGGTCGGCGCCGTACCGGCCTGGGCGGCGTTGCCGACGAGGCGGGCGACGAGGTCTCCGGGTCCGAAGCGGGTGGCGGCGCGCGGGCCGACGGCGAGGACGTGCGCGGTCAGCCGGCAGCGCAGCCAGGCGGTGGTACGGGCGTCGACGGTGCCGGTCAGTACCGTCTCGCACGCGTCGAAAAGGGTGAGCAGCACGGTGATCGCGGCGCAGTACAGCACCCAGCGCGTCGCCGGGGCCTGCGCGAGCAGCAGATCCAAGGTGTGTCCGAGCGCGGCGGGCAGCAGCAGGCCGGCGCCGGTCGCTGCGGTGCTCACCAGGCAGAGCGCCACGGTGCGGGCGGCGGCCGGACCCAGCGGTCCGGGAAGCGTCCTGACGGCTTGTGTCATACGGCGGCGGCCTCACCCTCGATGCGCGCGCGACCCCGGGCGGTCGCTCCCTCGTGGGGAGCGGACCGCCCGGAGCCCTGGGCACACGGTGTGTGTCAGAGACAGAGCGTGAGGCTCGCGGCGCTGACGCAGGACAGCAGGCTGAGTGTGCTGGCGCCGCCGCCTCCCGTGTGCTCGTCCGATTCCATCGCCTGAAGGTCGAGAAGTGCCATGTCTGTTTCCTTCCTCTTGGGTGTCGTCCATCCGTGGGGACGGGGTGGTGTCACGGCTGCGTCAACTCGCGCAACCGCGTGGTGAGGGCCGCCCGATCGGCGGCAGGAACGGCAGCCGGGCGGCGGCCGGGTCGCCGAGAGCGGCTCCCAGCGCGAGCAGGCACCCTGCCGTTCCGGTGCCCAGGTCCATCGACAGACGCATCATCTGGTGACCTGGGAAGGCCAGTTGGCCCTGATAGTCCATGGCGAACCAGCCGAGCCCCGCGATCTGCTCGGCCAGCCGGTCGCCGGTCGCTCCCGGCGTGCCGGTGCGGGCCAGGTGCAGGATCATCCCGGCGCGGCCCTGGAACAGGCCGGGCTGCACATAGAAGCGGCTGGTGGCGGCGGTCAGGATCCCGGCCCGCGCCCGCTCCAACTCGCCGTCCACATCCGTGACATGGACGAGGAGGTCGTCCAGCACCATCCCGATGCCGGCGCTGCCGTCGCCGAGGTAGGGCAGCGTCCGCCAGCCCTCGTCGACCTCCAGCGAGCCGCTGTGATGCGTCACGCAGCACTCCAGGTCCCCGCGCAGAGCCACCCCGGCCGCCTCCAACAGCCCCGGTTCACCGGTCCGTTCGTACTGCCGCAGCAGGAACAGCGCCGGCCCGCTCGCGCCGCGCAGCAGCCCGGCCCGCCGCCGGGGGGTGTCCGGCAGCGGCTGCGCGAGTCGTCGCATGAGGATGTCCGCGACGTCGGCGGCATGCTCGCGCAGCTCCGGCTCGCCCGCCGATTCCGCCAGCTCGCCCAGCACCAGGCCGAGTCCGGCCAGCCCCCCGTGCAGGTCGGAGGAGAGGTTCCGCCAGCGTTCCGCGAGGATCCGCTCGACCAGGTCGAGGGCGCGCTGCCGGTGTCCGAGCCGGTTTAGGACATGGGCGACGCCCGCGAGACCGTCGTACAGTCCGAGCGGTGTGCCCGTCGGCGGCGGTGCGGTGCGGGCCAGCAGCCAGCGCTCGCCCTCCTCGTACCGTTCGGCGCCGACCGCGTCCAGCGCGTACAGCACGCCCGCCGCGCCGTGCGCGAGGCCGAGGCCGCCGCCGTCGGAGAACTGCGTGATGTCGCCGGGGAAGAGCCGGTCGTCGCGTTCCGGGGTCGCCGAGGCGAGGAGCGCCTTGACCATGGAGTCCCGGCTGTACGGCCAGTCCCCGGGCTCGACGAAGGAGGGTGCGCGCACGGTCGTGCCGCGGGTGATCTCGGTGACGGCCCCGTCCAGGAACTCCCCGGGCACGTCCGGGAACTGACGGGCGATCACCTCGGCGAGATGGGCCGCCTTGCCCCGGTCGACCACGAACAGCGTGGTGACGGGCAGGAACATGGCGAGCCGCAGACACGCCAGCGCATAGCGGTCGACGTCGATGCCCCTGCGGTCCGGCGGGGCGAAGAAGCCCGGATGGGCCACCACCTGCCGGCCCCGCTCGGAGACCGGCGCCGCCGCCTCGAAGTCCAGCAGCACCACCGACTCCTCGTCGGGCGCGACCATGATGTTGAAGACATGCAGATCGTGGAAGACGATCCCGCGCGCGTGCACCGCCTCCACCGCGCGTTCCACCGCCCCGTACATCCGCAGCGCCCACGCCGTGTACTCGGCGACCGCCTCCGGGTCGGGGTCCGCGGCGAGCAGCGGATGGCGCTCGGCGAAGAACGAGTTCAGCGGTCGCCCCTCGACGAAGTCCATGACGAGGAACCGGTGGTCGCCGAGCGTGAACCAGTCCCGCACCTCAGGCACCACCCCCGTCCCCGCCAGCTGCTCCAGAGCGGCCTTCTCCCGCTCCAGACGCGCGATCGCGTCCGCCCCGTCGGCCGCCAGCCCCGCGTGCGGCCGCCCCTCCTTCAGCACGACCCGCCGGCCGTCCCGGGTGTCGGTGCCCGCGTACACCCCGCCGCCGTTGGAGAAGTGCAGCGCCTTCTCGATGCGGTACGGCAGCTCGCCCACCGTCGTCGTGTTGCGGGCCGCCAGATGCGGCTCCAGGAACGCCGGCAGCGTCACCCACTCCGGCACCTGGAACGACGGCGCCCGCCGGTCCGGCACCCGCCTGCCCTCGCCGTCCAGCACCGCCGGCACGAGCGAGCCGCGCTCGTCGACGACGAAGCTGCGGGCGAACGCGCCGTAGCGGACGTAGAGCGGGCCGTCGTACCAGCGCAGATCGGTAAGGATGTACGGCCCTTCGAAGCCCTCCAGGAGCTTGCCGAGCTCGCGCAGCACGACGTGCAGCTGCTCCTCGTCGGCCGGATACACCGTGACGAACTTGCCGCTGGTGTCCCGGGCGGCGTACTTGGTGTTGCGCAGGTGCAGCAGCTGCGGGCCCGGCACGAACTTGAACGGGATGCGCCGGGGCACGCAGTAGTCCCACACGATCGCCGCGATCCGCTCGGCGTTCGCCCGGGTGGCCGAGGCGTGGATCTTCCAGCCCTGCGCCGGGCCGGACACGGGGCGTGAGTCCGCGTCGAGCGGCGTCAGCGCCAGCCAGTCGCCGATCCGCGTCGCGTCCCAGCCGTCCGGCACCTCGCGCCGCGCCGTCTCGTAGAGATGCGAGGTGGTGTCCCGCGCCTGAACGGACATGCGTTCAGGCGTCTCGTAGAAGTGCCGGTCGGCGAGCGCGTACACCTCGTACCGCTTGTCCATGCCTCCCCCTCCGTGTCCGACGCCGAGACTTCCAGTGCGGGGCCGGGCACGCACAGTCACGGCTGTCACGAGATCACCGTGCGGAACGCATGAGTCAAGAACTGTTCGGAGGGTTTCGAGCACTGCCGACGTCTACGCCGCATCGAACGGTCACAGGGGCTGCGTCCGTGGCTCACAAGCGCTGTAATGGCGGACGTGGTCACTGAGGGCGCTGCCGGACGCAGGACTGGGCGTCTGCGGGCCGAAGGTGCCCTGAAGGCGCTCGCCGGCGAGACGGACTCACCCGAACGACTGCGCCGGGTCCTGGAACAGGCCCTGGTCTTCGGCCGGGCCGCCTTCGCCGCCGTGTACACCCCGAGCGAGGACGGCGAACTGCTGTGCCTGCTCGAGTCCGTCGGCGTGCCCCGCACCCTGTACGGCCTGCGCGACGGCTACCCCCTGGCCGGGCGGTCCCCGCTCGCCGCCGCCCACCGCACCGGCCGCCCGGTCTGGCGCGCTCCGCACGAACTCGCCGGCACCGCCGAGTCGCGGCGGACCCCGTCGCCGGACTTCCACCTGGCCGCCCTCCCCGCCCGTGGCGGCGACGAGGACGGCTGCCTGCTGGCCGTCAGCGAGAACCCCGGCGGGTTCGACACCGACGACCGCGTCTGCCTGGAACTGGTCGCCGCGGCCGTCGCCTTCCCCGCCCGCCCCGCGGCCCCCGAGCCCGGCGACCTGCCGCCGGGCGCGTTCAGCCTCGCCATGGACACCGGCCGCGTCGACGTCGGCGAGGACATCCTGGTGCTGTTCGGCCTCGGCCCCGGCGAGTTCGACGGCAAGGTCGAGACCCTCCTCGGCCGTACCGTCCCCGAGGACCTGCCGGCGCTGATGTCCGTCGTCGAGGCCGACCACATGTCCATCGGCGACCGCGAGCTGGAGTTCCGGGTGCTGCAACCCGCGGGCCCGCCCAAGTGGCTCAGGCTGCGCGGCCGGCTGCTCCCCGGCGGCGAGGGCCTGCCCGCCCGCCTCGTCGGCACCGTCGCCGACGCCTCCACCCTGCGCGCCGAGGTCACCGACGCCGCCCGCGTCCAGCGCCTCGCCGCCGCCCTCGCCACCGCCGGCACCGTCCGCGACGTCAGCCACGCCGTGGTCGGCGCCCTGCGCAAACCGTTGCGCGCCGACCGCATCGCGCTCGCCGAGCTGGAGCACGACCGGCTCGTCGTCACCGTCCTCGACCCGCCCGAACCGGAGGCATGGCCCCAGCTGTGGCGCCAGGAGTGGCGCACCGAATGGCCCGACGCGCCCGTGCGCGCCATGCCCACCCTCGCCGCCGCCCTGCGCGAGGGCCGCGCCCAGATCTGGCCCGCCGGCACCACCCTGGAACCCGCCCTCGCCGACGTCGGCCCCGGCGGCCTCGCCGTCCTGCCACTGCCCGCCGGGGGCCGGGTCGCCGGCGCCTGCGTGATCGGCTGGGACACCCCGCACGAGTTCGGCCCCGACGAACGCGCCCTGCTCACCGCCTCCGCCGGCCTCGCCGGCCAGGCCCTGCTGCGCGCCCACGCCTTCGACGCCGAGCACGAACTCGTCGGCATGCTCCAGCGCCAGCTGCTGCCGCGCCGACTGCCCCGGCTGCCCGGCGCCGAGGCCGTCGCCCGCTATCTGCCGACCACGGCCGGCCTGGAGGTGGGCGGCGACTGGTACGACGTGATCCCGCTGACCGACAACCATGTGGCCCTGGTCATCGGCGACGTCCAGGGCCACAGCGCCGCCGCCGCGACCCTGATGGGCCAGATGCGCACCGCCCTGCGCGCCTACGCCGCCGAGGGGCACCCCCCGGACGTGGTCGTCCACCACGCCAACCGGCTGCTGATGGACATGGAGACCGACCTCTTCGCCACCTGTTGCTACGTCGACGTCGACCTGGAGGAGGGCACCGCCTGGTGCGTGCGCGCCGGACACCTCCCGCCCGTGCTGCGGCACCCGGACGGCACCACCGAGATCGCGGAGGCGGAGGGCGGGCCGCCGCTCGGCGTGCTGCGCCAGGCCGGCTTCCCGATGAGCCCGCTCAGGCTTCGGCCCGGCACCCTGCTCGCCCTCACCACCGACGGCCTCGTGGAGTCCGCCGACGCCGACATCGACACCGGCATGGACCGGCTCGCCTCCGCCCTCGCCCGCTCCGACCCGGCTCACCTCGGCCTGGTCGCCGACGCCCTGCTCGTCGGCGCCCCACGCAGCGACGACATCGCCCTGCTGCTGATGCGCTACGACGGCATGGCCGTACGCCCGCTGCGCGAGAGCTGGACCGTCTGGCGCGTCCCGGAGGCCGTCGGCCACGCCCGCCGCTTCACCCGGCGCACACTGCGCGCCTGGGGCGTGCCTGCCCAGGACGCCGACACCGTCCTGCTCGTCGTGTGCGAACTCGTCACCAACGCCCTGGTGCACACCGACGGCCGGGTCCGCCTGGACCTCACCCTCGTCGGCGGCCGGCTGCGCGTCGCCGTCGCCGACTCCTCACCGCGCACCCCGGCCAAGCCCACCAGCATCAGCTGGGAGGCGACCGGCGGGCGCGGCATCCTCCTCGTCGAGGCCATGTCGGCGGCCTGGGGGACGGTGCCGGTCAGTGGCGGAAAACAGGTGTGGAGCGAGATCGCACTGGCCGACTGACGCCGGGCCCAGGTGAACACCGGGGGTCGCTTCCGCCAAGAACAAGCCAATCCCGACACAGTCAAATCGGGGATATCCGGGCTAAGGTGAAGCAGATGAAGGCTCTTGTGCTGTCCGGCGGCGCCGGTACGCGCTTGAGGCCGATCACGCACACTTCGGCCAAACAGCTCGTGCCGGTGGCCAACAAGGCCGTGCTCTTCTACGGGCTGGAATCCATCGCCGCGGCCGGCATCACGGATGTCGGCGTCATCGTCGGTGAGACCGCGGCGGAGATCCAGGACGCCGTCGGCGACGGCACCAGATTCGGCCTGGACATCACCTACATACCCCAGGAACGCCCGCTGGGACTGGCCCACGCCGTCCTCATAGCCCGCGACTGGCTCGGCGACGACGACTTCGTGATGTACCTCGGCGACAACTTCATCGTCGGCGGAATCACCGACCTCGTCGAGGAGTTCCGCAGCAACCGCCCCGACGCCCAGATCCTGCTCACCCGCGTCCAGGACCCCCGCTCCTTCGGCGTCGCCGAACTCGACGACCTCGGCCAGGTCATCGGCCTCGAGGAGAAACCGCAGCACCCCAAGAGCGACCTCGCCCTCGTCGGCGTCTATCTGTTCACGCCCGTGATCCACGACGCGGTGCGCGCCATCACCCCGTCCTGGCGGGGGGAGTTGGAGATCACCCATGCCATCCAGCATCTGATCGACACGGACGCCGACGTGCGCTGCACGGAGATCAAGGGCTACTGGAAGGACACCGGGAACGTCGCCGACATGCTGGAGGTGAACCGAACCGTCCTGGAGGGCCTCGCCCGCCGCATAGACGGTGACGTCGACGACGCCTCGGAGACCGTCGGACGCGTCGTCGTCGAGGAGGGGGCGCGGATCGTCAACTCCCGGATCGTCGGCCCGGCGGTCGTCGGCTCCGGCACCCTCGTGGAGGACTCCTACGTCGGCCCCTTCACCTCCATCGCGGAGAACTGCCGTATCACCGACAGCGAACTGGAGTTCTCCATCGTGCTGCACGACGCCTCCATCGACGGGGTCGGCCGGATCGAGTCCTCGCTCATCGGGCGGCACGCCGAGGTCACCCCCGCCGCCGGCGTCCCCAGCGCCCACCGCCTCGTCCTCGGGGACCACAGCAAGGTGCAGATCCACACATGAACCTTCTCGTCACCGGCGCCGCCGGCTTCATCGGCTCGACCTATGTGCGCACCCTGCTCGCCCGCGACGCACCACACGCGCCCGACGCGCCACGCGTCACCGTGCTGGACAAACTCACCTACGCCGGCACTCTCGACAACCTCGAACTCGACCATCCCCGGCTCACGTTCGTGCGCGGCGACATCCGGGACGCCGAACTCGCCGACAAGCTGATGGCCGAGGCCGACCAGGTCGTGCACTTCGCCGCCGAATCCCACGTCGACCGCTCCATAGCCGGCGCCGGTGATTTCGTCCGCACCAACGTCCTCGGCACCCAGACCCTGCTGGACACGGCCCTGCGCCACGGCGTCGAACCGTTCCTGCACGTATCCACCGACGAGGTCTACGGCTCCGTCGCGTCCGGCTCGGCCACCGAGGAGGACCCACTGCGCCCCAGCTCGCCCTACGCCGCCTCCAAGGCATCCTCCGACCTGCTCGCCCTCGCCTACCACCGCACCCACGGCCTGGACGTCCGTGTCACCCGCTGCTCCAACAACTACGGCCCGCACCAGTTCCCCGAGAAGGTCGTCCCGCTCTTCGTCACCAACCTCCTCGACGGCCACCCGGTCCCCCTCTACGGCGAGGGCCTCAACGTCCGCGACTGGCTGCACGTGGACGACCACTGCCAGGGCGTCGAACTCGTCCGCGCCAAGGGCCGCCCGGGCGAGATCTACAACATCGGCGGCGGCACCGAGTTGAGCAACAGGGAGCTCACCGCCCTGCTGCTTGAAGCCTGCGGCGCCGACTGGGACCAGGTGACCCATGTCGAGGACCGCAAGGGCCACGACCTGCGCTACTCGGTCGACTGGACCAAGGCCCGCACCGAACTCGGCTACCGGCCCCGCCACGACTTCGCCGCGGGCCTCGCCGCCACCGTCGCCTGGTACCGCGACCACCGCGACTGGTGGGAACCCCTCAAGCGGCGCGCGAGCGGGGAGCACTGATGAGGTGGCTGGTCACCGGAGCGGGCGGCATGCTGGGCCGCGACACGGTCGGTGAACTGCGCGCCCGCGGCGAGCAGGTGACCGGCCTCGGCCACACCGCCCTCGACATCACCGCCACCGCCGCCGTCGACCGCGCCCTCACCGCCCACCGGCCCGACGTGCTCGTCAACTGCGCCGCGTACACGGCCGTCGACGACGCCGAGACGGACGAGGAACGCGCCCTGCGCGTCAACGGCGACGGCCCGCGCCTGCTCGCCCGGGCGTGCGCCGCGCACGCGGTCCGCCTGATCCACGTCTCCACCGACTACGTCTTCGCCGGGGACGCCCGGACCCCGTACACCGAAAGCCATCCGCCCGCCCCCCGTACCGCCTACGGCCGGACCAAACTCGCCGGTGAGCGGGGTGTTTCGGACGAGCTCCCGGCCGCGAGCGTGATCGTGCGCACCGGCTGGATGTTCGGCGTCCACGGCCGTAGTTTCGTCCGGACGATGATCGAGCTGGAGGCCCGCCGGGACACCCTCGACGTCGTCGACGACCAGCGCGGCCGGCCCACCTGGAGCGCCGACGTCGCCGCGACGATCGCGGACCTCGGCCCGCGCGTCGGCGTCGACGCGACCGGCGTCCTGCACGTCACCAACTCCGGCGAGGCCACCTGGTACGAGCTGGCCCGTGAGGTGTTCCGCCTCCTCGGCGCCGACCCCGACCGGGTGCGCCCCGTCACCGGCGACGTCTTCCCCCGGCCGGCGCCCCGGCCCGCGTACAGCGTCCTCGCGGACGACCGCGGCCGGCGGCTCGGCCTCACGCCCGCACGCGACTGGCGCACCGCCCTGCACGAAGCACTGCCCCTGATCCGCAAGGAGACCCTTCGTGAAACGCCATGAGTTCCTGAAGGAACTGCACAAGGTCAGCGGGAACCGCAACTACCTGGAGATCGGCGTCAACGACGGCCGCAGCCTACGACTTTCCCGAGTCCCCAGCATCGCCGTCGACCCCGCCTTCAAAGTCGTCACGGAGATCCGCTGCGACGTCCATCTGGTGAAGGCGACCAGCGACGACTTCTTCGCCCGTGACAACCCGCTGATCCACCTCAAGGGCGGCCGGCACCCGGTGCGCAACCTGCGCCGCGGTCGCAGCCCGCTCGGCCACTGGCGGCGCACGGTCCTCGATCTGTCCTTCATCGACGGCATGCACCTGTTCGAGTACGCGCTGCGGGACTTCATGAACATCGAGCGGCATTCCGACTGGACCAGCGTGATCGTCTTCGACGACATGCTGCCGCGCAACGTCGACGAGGCCGCGCGCGACCGCCACACCGGCGCCTGGACCGGGGACGTCTACAAGATCGCCGAGATCCTCGGACGGCACCGTCCCGACCTGGTGACGGTCCTCGTCGACACCCAGCCGACCGGGCAGCTGGTGGTGTTCGGCGCCGACCCGCGCAACACGGTGCTGCGGGACCGGTACGACGACATCGTCGCCGAGTACCAGGTGCCCGATCCGCAGAAGGTGCCCGAGACGATCCTGGACCGGGCGGGGGCGGTGGCGCCGCAGACGCTGCTGGGGGCGAGCTTCTGGCGCCCGCTGGCGCGGGCCCGCAGGCTGGGCGTCGGGCGGTCGCGGGGGTGGGAGCCGCTGCGGAAGGCGGTGGACGCGGCGGTCGGCAGCGGTCGTGCGTAGCACCGTCGGCCACGTCCCGGGCGTCTTCGACGCGAGGGACGGGCGGTCGAGGGCGGAGGGACGGGCAGTTGACTGCGGAGGGACGGGCGGTCGACTGCGGTACCACCCCGCGCAGCGCCCGCCGCCGGCCCGGTGAGCGTCGCGTCGCGTGGACGTCAGCCCCGCTCCGGACGCCCGGTGCGCAGCCGGTCGTAGTGGGCGGTGCAGCTCGCGTACGACGGCAGCAGTCCCGTCTCCCGGGCCTCGGCCAGGGACGGCGCCTGTGCGTCCTTGGGGGAGAGGACCGGCGCGATGCCCTCGGGCCAGGCGATGCCCAGCCCGGGGTCGAGCGGGTGGACGCCGTGCTCGCGCCGGGGGGCATAGCCGGTGGAGCACAGGTAGACCACGGTGGCGTCGTCGGTGAGCGCCATGAAGGCGTGGCCGAGTCCTTCCGCGAGGAACACCGCGTGCCGGGTGATGTCGTCCAGGCGCAGGGCCTCCCAGTGCCCGAAGGTGGGGGAGCCGACGCGGAGATCGACCGTCACGTCGAGGACGGCGCCGCGTACACAGGTCACGTGCTTGGCCTGGCCGGGCGGCACGTCGCAGAAGTGCACACCGCGCAGCACGCCCCGCCGGGAGACCGAGCAGTTGGCCTGTGCCAGGGCCAGGTCGTAGCCCGTGGCCTCGCGGAACTCGGCGCCCCGGTACCACTCGTGGAAACTGCCCCGGTCGTCCCGGAACACCTTGGGCTCCAGAACCCAGGCGCCCTCGATCGCGAGGGACCGCATCCGGTCACCTCCTCCGGGCCGGGCGCCGGTGCTGGAGCCGGGCCGCGGTCCGTCCCAGCAGTGTGCCGAGCCGGCGCCGGGCCCCGCGGACCGACCGTCGTAGCGCACCGGAACCGGGAGGCCGCACCACCCGCACCGCGCCCGTCCCGGCGCGCAGCGCGAACGGCAGCGTGAGGAAGCGGGACCGGCCCGGCGTGCCCAGCGCGACCCGCCACGTCGCCCCCCGCAGCTCGCCCAGCGGCAGGACGGCCTGGAGCAGCGCCCCGGACCCGTGCGGGGACAGCGTGGCGGACACGTCCAGGGCGACGTCGGACGAGGTGAGGCGGAGCGCCACCGGGGTGCCGTCGTCGGGGGCGTGCAGGGGGAGCGGGGCGCGCAGCCGGTCGCCCGCCACCGTGACCGCGTCCGGGGTGAGGGCGCTCAGACCGATGCGGTGGGTCGCGCGGTCGACGTCCAGGGCGAGATGCGCGTGAGGTGCCGTCCAGTACGGCAGGACCACGTGGCCGCCGGCCACTCCGGCGGGCGGGGCGGGGCGCTCGGTGCGCGGGGCGGGGCCGAGGCGGCACTCCTTGGTCCAGCCGCCCAGCTTGACGCGGACGAACGCGTCCCACAGGCCCTCCCGCGTGAGGGTCGCGGGGTCCACGGCGGCGCTCGCGCGCAGCACCAGCCGGAACCGTCCGTCGTGCCCGTCGTCCCCGGCCGGCCTCTGCTCCCGGGTGAACTCCACCGGCTGGAAGTACTGGGCGGCACTGGAGCGCTCGCGCAGCAGCAGGTCGACGGTCGCCTTGCCGAACCGGGCGAGGGTGTCGGCGCCCACCCATGCGATGGCCGCCGCCGGCTCCTCGGGCGGGCTCGCGGACAACGCGCGGGTTGGGTCGGCGGACGGCTCGCGGGCCGGGTCGGCGGTGAAGGTCATCGGCTCACCGGCCGAGGTGTACTCGGCGGTGAAAGCGACCCGCAGGATGCCGTCCTCCCAGGCCACCCGCTCGGGGACCGCGGCCAGAGCGATGCCGGACTCCCACTCGGCGAAGGCCTCGACGTCGTCGTAGCGGTCGGCCGCGATCAGCGCCGCCACGACCTGCTGCGTCGGCTGGAGCCCGGCGGCGACCCCGGGCCCGAAGCGTTCGACGACAACCTGATGGATCTCCTCGAACAGCTCCCGGCGATAGTCCGCCGGCATGGCGAGCAGCCGCCGCCCCCGCATCCGTTCGACCATCTCCACCCGCAGCCAGCGCCGAAAGAGCCGATCGCGTCCCGGTCCCGGCTCGGTGTACCGCTCGACGACGTCCAGGGCCTCGCGGAGGTTCTTGAAGTAGCCGCCCGGATCGAAGCGCTGGAAGCCGGCGTTGGAGGCGTCGTCCCTGCGGACGTGGTAGTAGCAGACGTAGTCGCTGAGCACCGAGACGTTGGCCGCCCGCAGATACGCCTCCGTGACGAACACATGGTCCTCCAGGCGCCGTCTGCCCTCGGGAAAGCGCAGGCCGATGTCGTCCAGGAAGGCGCGGCGGAACATCTTGTGCGGGGTGAGGCTGTCGATCAGCGGAGCGTTCTCGACCGTGGCGCGCGGGTGGTTGCGGCGGAACAACTCCACCGGGACCCCGCGCCCCTTGCCGGCCATCTTGCCGACCACGACATCGGCGGCGTTGGCCACGCCGTAGCCGTACATCCGCTCCAGGGCCTCGTCGCCGAGGTAGTCGTCGTTGTCGACGAACATCACGTATTCGCCGCGGGCGGCGGCGATGCCGACGTTGCGGGGCTTGCCCGACCAGCCGGAGTTCTGCTGGTGGAGCACGGTCACCCGGGGCTCCGCGGCGGCGAGCGCGTCGAGCCGGGCGGGTGTGCCGTCGGTGGAACCGTCGTCGACGAAGATCACTTCGTAGGCGTCGGGCGGCAGCGACTGCCGCAGCAGCGAGGCGACACAGTCCTCGATGTAGGCCCCGGGGTTGAACACGGGGACGACGACGCTGACCTTGACCGGCATCGGCTCCGCACTCCCTGAGGTCGCTGTGCGTTTGCGGCAGATTACGGTGCTCGTGGCCAAATCCTAACCCCGTCACCGGGTTTGTCCACCGATCAACCACAGCGATCGTGATCGGCCGCGCCCTGCCGAAGTGCCCGCACCCGGGTAGCCTGACGGTGTGCGCCTGCTGCTCACGAGCGACACCCACCTGCCCAAACGCGCCAAGGAGCTCCCCGCCCCGCTCCTCGCCGAACTCCCGCGCGCGGACGTCGTGTTCCACGCCGGGGACTGGGTCGACATGGCCACGCTCGATCTGCTGGAGAGCCGCTGCGCCCGGCTCGTCGCCGTGCACGGCAACAACGACGGACCGGATCTGCGCGCCCGCCTCCCCGAGACCGCGTATGCCGAGCTCGACGGCCTGCGTTTCGGCGTGGTCCATGAGACCGGCCCCGCCCAGGGCCGTGAGGCGCGCTGCGCCGCCCGGTTCCCCGACCTCGACGTCCTGGTCTTCGGCCACAGCCACATCCCCTGGGACACCACCGCCCACACCGGTCTGCGCCTGCTCAACCCGGGCTCCCCGACCGACCGCCGCCGCCAGCCGTACTGCACCTACATGACCGCCACCGTCACCGACGGCGGACTCACGGACGTGGAACTGCACCGGTTGCCGCAGCGCTGAGGGGCGCCGCAGTGCAGCGCCGCACCCGCCCGCACCCCTGATCCGGGCCCGCTCACGCCTCCCGTGGATGGATGGCGCCAGCGGTCTGTGTCAGCGGGGTGCCGCTGCCGCCCCAGCGCAGGGCGACGATCTCGGCGGCCACGGACACGGCGACCTCTTCGGGCGTGCGGGCGCCCAGGTCCAGCCCGACCGGTGAGCGCAGCCGGGCCAACTCCTGCCGCGTCAGCCCGGATTCGGCCAGCCGCCGCATCCGGTCGTGATGGGTGCGGCGGCTGCCCATCGCCCCGATGTACGCCGCGGGCCGGCGCAGTGCCTCCTCCAGCAGGGGCACGTCGAACTTGGGGTCGTGGGTGAGGACGCAGATCACCGTGCGCTCATCGGTGCCGGTGCCGCCGAGGTAGCGGTGCGGCCAGTCCACGACCACCTCCACCCCCTCCGGGAAGCGCTTCGGGGTGGCGAAGACCGGGCGGGCGTCGCACACCGTGACCCGGTATCCGAGAAAGGCACCGATGCGGGCGACGGCCGCCGCGTAGTCGATCGCGCCGAAGACCAGCATGCGGGGCGGAGGTGCGAAGGAGTGCAGGAAGACGGTGACGGCGTCCTCGCGGCGCTCGCCGTGGGCTCCGTAGTGGCGAAGACCCGTGGCCCCGAGGGCGAGTTCGCCGCGCGCGTCGGCGGTGACCGCCGCGTCCAGACCGGATGTACCGAGCGTGCCGGCGACCCGGTCCGGCCACACCGCCAGCGTCGCCCCGCGTGGTGCGGGCCCGTCGGTCACCGTCGCCACGGTCACCGGACGGCCGCCCGCGACCGACTCCGCGACCTCCCCGAACGACGGCTCGCTCTCGGCCGTCACGGGCCGCACCAGCACGGTGATCTCCCCGCCGCAGGTGAGTCCCACCGCGAACGCGTCCTCGTCGCTGTACCCGAAGGTCTCCAGCCGCGCCGCACCGCTCGCCACCACGTCCCGCGCGAGTTCGAAGACGGCCCCTTCGACACAGCCGCCGGACACACTGCCCACGACCTCGTCGCCCGGCCCCACCGCCAGCGCGGCACCCGGGTCGCGCGGGGCACTGCGGCTGGTGGCGACGACGGTGGCGAGTCCGAACGGCGCCCGGGCCGCGTACCAGCCGCCGATCACCGGCAGAATGTCACGCATCTCGTGGATACCTCCTGGTGAGACTGACAGCAGGGTCCATCGGACCGATGCGGTGCGGCAACCGGGAAGTGCGTGGCCGGGGGTGTGACGGGCGCGTCGGGATCGGCGCCTCCGGCTGTGGCTGTGGTCGCGGCCGTCGCCCGCTCACGGCTCGGTGCGCCCGTCGGGCTGGAGCAGCAGCAGGGCGATGTCGTCGGTGTGGTGGTCGGTGCGCCGCGTGTGGTGGACCAGGACGTCCGCGAGTTGATGCAGAGGAAGATCGCTGGACTTGCCGAGCAGGTGCGCGAGATCGGCGATGGTCCGGGTGACGTCGTTGCCGGGCACTTCCACCAGGCCGTCGGTGTAGAGGGCGAGGAGCGTCTGAGGTGCCAGGGGCAGCGAGGTGAGCGGATAGGAAGGCTGCCCCGTGCCGAGCCCGAGAGGGGGGCCGGGACGGATGTCCACGGCATGGGCGTGGTTGTCGGGATGGCGTACCAGCGGCGGCGGGTGTCCGGCACTGGCGAGGACGACCTCGTGGCGGGCGAGGTCCAGGTGGGCGTAGAGACAGGACACGAAACGGCTGGCGCCGAGGTCGGCGAGGTCGCGGTCGGTGCGGATGAGCACCTGGTCGGGGGTGGCGCCCGCGGTGGCATGGGAGTGGACGGCCATCCGGACCTGGCCCATGAGGGCGGCGGCCGTCATGTCGTGGCCCTGCACGTCACCGATGACCGCTGCGGCGGTGGTGTCGGTGAGCCGGATGAGGTCGTAGAAGTCGCCGCCGATGTCCATGCCGTGACTGGCGGGCAGATAGCGGGCGGCGACATCCAGTCCGGTCACGGTGGGCAGGGCGTGCGGGAGGAGCGTCTGCTGGAGGGCGTGGGCGAGATTGTGCTTGGCGTCGTAGAGACGGGCCCGGTCCAGGGCCTGGGCGATGAGACCGGCGAGCGGCGTGAGGATGGAGCGGTCGGCGGCGGTGAACGGGTGCGGGTGGTTGTAGGCGAGGAGAAGGCCGCCGATGGGGCGTCCGGAGGTGAGCAGGGGGAGGAAAGCCCAGGCTTCCTTGTCGCTGAGCTGGGGCGCCTTGGGGTAGCGGCGGGTCAGTTCAGCGCGGTCGGCGAAGAAGAGCGCGGTGCCGGTGGCCAGCGCGCGGCCCGCGGGGGTCAGATCGGCGTCCGGGGTGAGGCCGTCCACCTGCTCGATGACGGAGGGGGCGTAGCCGCGAGAGCCGATGATCCGGAGCCGGCCCGCGTCGGCGGTGGACATGATCATTCCGTGGGCACCGAACACGGGCAGGATCTGGTCGGCGACCAGATCCACGACGTCCTGGACCCCGATCGTCTCGGTGAGCGCGGCTGCGAGCGTCATCAGCAGGTGGATGCGGCTCTCCGGCGGGGTGGCGCCGGCGGCCGGCTGTGCGGCGGCGGTCCTGGACGAGTCGCCGGGTGTGATGAGGACGCTGGTGCCGCTGTCGTCGGTGTGCAGGCGCAGGTCGAGCCATCGGTCCGGTGGGCGCAGCACGGTCAGGCCCAGCGGCTCCCGGCTGGTCAGGGCCGTGCGGTACGCGTCCATGTACGTGACGGTGTCGAGCCAGGGCAGCGACTGCCAGGGCTGGGTCCCGAGCAGCTGCTGCGCCGGCCTCCCCAGCAGACCGGCAGCCGCCTGGTTCACGAAGGTGATGCGCCCGGCCAGGTCGAGGGCGACGGTGCCCAGGGGCAGGCGTTCCACCATGTCGGACGCCGCGAGCCCGGACTGCGGCATCGGATCCGCCCGGTCGGGATGGACATAGCGCGGCCGGTCCGGGATGACCGGAGGGGCTCCGCCGGCGTCCAGGGCGTGGGCGACGCCCCGGGCGCCGAAGTCGAGGCCCTCGCGCTCACGACGGCTGAGCAGGGGGGAGCGGCCGGGGGCCCAGATCAGCAGCAGCGCCCCGCGGCAGTGCCGCAACTCGCTCAGCGGGACGATCGCGAAGGCGATCTGGTCCGGGATGCTCGCCGCGACGCGCGGGTAGCGGCGGGCCAGTTCCTCCAGCGAACTCACCCAGATGAGCCGCTCGTCCCGGATCGCGTCCTGGGACGGGCCGTGGGCGGCGAAGGGCGCCCGCCACCAGGGGGCGAAGGCCTCGACCGGGATGCCGCACAGCGCGATCAGCCGCACTGTCGATTCGTCCGGATCCACCAGGTAGACGCCGCCGCCCCGGGCACCCGCACGGCGCACGGCCGCCGCCAAGGCCTCACCGAGCGGATCGACCACACCATGCTGCTCACCGGGCGCGGTCATTCGGCGCCACACCTAACGCCCATACGCAGACGGTAAGCCCGGACCGCGGCGACGGCATGTGGATCAGACGGGACCAGAAGACCGGTTGAGCGGATCGGCTGACCGGAGACTGCTTGACCGACGATTGATTGAGCGGATCGATTGAGCGGAGGTTGGTTGAGCGTTAATCCATTGCCTGTGCGAGGCCGGAGCTGGTGCACTGCACAGGCCCCACAGCCACGTACGAAGGAGCCGAGATGCGCACTGCGTTCATGTCCACCCAGGAAGGAACACCCCTCTCATCGAAGGACATGACGCTTCGTGCACTTGCTCAACCTCGGAATCCTCGCCCATGTCGACGCGGGTAAGACCAGTCTGACCGAACGCCTGCTGCACACCGCGGGCGTGATCGACGAGATCGGCAGCGTCGACGCCGGGAACACACAGACCGATTCCCTCGCGCTGGAGCGCCGGCGCGGCATCACCATCAAGTCCGCCGTCGTCTCGTTCGCGCTCGACGGCGTGACCGTCAACCTCATCGACACCCCGGGCCACCCGGACTTCATCGCCGAGGTGGAGCGGGTGCTCGGCGTGCTCGACGGTGCCGTCCTGGTCGTCTCGGCCGTCGAGGGCGTCCAGCCGCAGACCAGGATCCTGATGCGCACGCTGCGACGGCTGCGCATCCCCACCCTCGTCTTCGTCAACAAGATCGACCGGCGCGGGGCGCGCTACGACGCCGTCCTCAAGGCCGTCTCCGAGCGGCTGACGGCGACCGTAGTGCCGATGGGCAGGGCCGAGGGCCTCGGCACCGGCGAGGCCCGCTTCGTCCCCGGCCTCGAGCCCGCGGGCGTGGACGTCCTCGCCGACCACGACGACGAGCTGCTGTCGGCGTACGTCGAGGACACGGTCTCCCCCGGCCGTCTGCGCGCCGCCCTCGCCGACCAGACCCGCCAGTCCCTCGTCCACCCGGTGTACTTCGGGTCCGCCATCACGGGCGCCGGCGTCGACGCACTCGTCGAGGGCATCAGGCAGCTGCTGCCCCCCGCCGGCGGCGACCCGCAAGGTCCCGTCGCGGGCACCGTCTTCAAGGTCGAGCGGGGATCGGCGGGGGAGAAGGTCGCGTACGCCCGGATGTTCTCCGGGACCCTGCGCACCCGCGACCGGATCCACTTCGGCACGGCCGGCGCCTCGAGCGCCGCCCTAGCCCCGGGCAGCCTCGGCGACCTGGGCGGTGACACCCGGGCCGAGGGCCGGATCACCGCGATCAGCGTCTTCGACCGGGGCACGGACCTTCGCGGCGACGCCGTCACCGCCGGGCGGATCGCCAAACTGTGGGGTCTGGCCGACATCAGGATCGGCGACGCCATCGGCGAACCCCGCAAGACATACGGGCACTTCTTCGCCCCGCCCACCCTGGAGACGGTCGTGGTCCCGGCCGATGACACGGACCGGCGGGCCCTGCACCGCGCCCTCACCCGGCTCGCCGAACAGGACCCGCTGATCGACCTGCGCCACGACGAGGTGCGGCAGGAGACCTTCGTCTCCCTCTACGGCGAGGTGCAGAAGGAGGTCATCCAGGCCACCCTCGCCGAGGAGTCCGGACTCGACGTCACCTTCCGGGAGACGACACCGCTGTGCGTCGAGCGGCCGGTCGGCCCGGGGGCCGCGGTCGAGTTCAACAAGAAGGGCGCCAACCCCTTCCTCGCGACGGTCGGCCTGCGCGTCGACCCGGCGCCCACGGGGTCGGGCGTGGACTTCCGGCTGGAGGTGGAGCTGGGCTCGATGCCGTACGCCTTCTTCAA
Organism: Streptomyces sp. M41; assembly: GCF_043673425.1. Taxonomy (NCBI): domain Bacteria; kingdom Bacillati; phylum Actinomycetota; class Actinomycetes; order Kitasatosporales; family Streptomycetaceae; genus Streptomyces; species Streptomyces sp. M41. Next base: position 176,183 of record NZ_JBIMKE010000015.1, read on the forward strand.
GGCCGTCGAGGACACCGTGCGCGAGACCCTCGGCCAGGGCCTGCACGGCTGGCAGATCCCCGACTGCACGGTCACCATGACCCACTCCGGATACTCGCCCCGGCAGAGCCACGCTCACCAGGGCTTCGACAAGAGCATGTCCAGCACGGGCTACGACTTCCGGGGCCTGACCCCGCTGGTCCTGATCGAGGCCCTGCGCCGGGCGGGCACCGAGGTGCACGAGCCGATGCACCGCTTCCGCCTCGAAGCCCCGGCCGACGCCCTGGCCGCGCTGCTGCCGGTGCTGGCGAGGCTGCGCGCGGTGCCGCAGACCACCGAGACCCGGGGCGCCGCCTGTGTGCTCCAGGGGTCGATGCCCGCCGCCCATGTGCACGAACTCGAACAGCAGCTGCCGGGCTTGACCCGCGGCGAGGGCGAACTGGACAGCGCCTTCGACCACTACGCGCCCGCCCCGCACGGAACGGCCCCGGAGCGCCGCCGCACCGACCTCAACCCGCTGAACCGGAAGGAGTATCTGCTGAACCTGACCGGCAGGGTGGGCGGTCGAGGCGGCAGGGACTGAACTCACCCCGGAGTCAGCGCTGTCGGCAGTCGTACGGCGCAGAGTCAACTTACTGAAAAAGTAAGGAGGGGGCGCCCTTCTCCACATGACGGCGGACACGACAAAATTGGCCGCCTGATCGGCAAGGCGGTGGGAGGACAGTGTGACGGGCAGACTCAAAGCGCCCACCGGCCGCTACGGCGGCAAGTCCGCCGAGGAACGGCAGGCCGAGCGGCGACGCCGATTCCTGGACGCGGCCCTCCAGTTGTTCGGTGACCGCCCGGGCTACCGGGGCACGACCGTCGCCGCGCTGAGCGAGGCCGCGGGCCTTTCGACGCGTCAGTTCTACGAGGAGTTCCGCACTCTGGAGGACGTCCTGGCCGCCCTCCACCTCCAGGTCAACGCGTGGGCGGAAGAGGCCGTCCTGGCCGCGGTCACCGGCGCGGACGACGTCCCGCTCGCCGAACGCGCCACCCTCATCTTCCGCTCCTACGCCGCGAACGTCACCGCCGATCCGCGCCGCATACGCATCACCTTCGTCGAGGTCATCGGCGTCAGCCCCCGCCTGGAGGAGCAGCGCCTCGCCCGCCGCGCGCGCTGGGTCGAACTCGTCTGCGCCGAGGTGGCGGCGGCCGTCGCCCGCGGGGAGGCGGCGCCCCGCGACTACCGCCTCGCCGTCACGGCCTTCATCGGCAGCGTCAACGGCCTGCTGCACGACTGGAGCGCGGGATGGGTGGAAGCGACGCTCGACGAGGTCGTCGACGAACTCGTCCGCATCCTGCTCGGCATTCTCCAGCCGACTGGGGCGTAGCCGGGGGGTAGCCGAGGGGTGGGCGGGAGTGGAGACGGCGGCCGGGACCGGGGCGTGTCCTTGCGGCGGGCCGGTTTCGCGCCGCACCCGGCCCTGAAGGCGACTCGCGGCGGCTCAGCTCCCGAGCCGGTTCACCGCGTCGACGACGGGGGCGATGCCGTCCTCGGCGCGCAGCGCGTCGGCCAGAGTCCGGGCCCGACGGCCGTAGGACGGGTCGCCGGTCGCCTGACGCAGAGCCGCGGCCAGCGCGTCGGCCGAGAACCTCCGCAACGGCAGGGCCCGCGGCGCCACGCCCAACGCCACCAGACGGGCACCCCAGAAGCCCTCGTCGAACTGGATCGGCACGGGCACCGCCGGCACCCCGGCGCGCAGCCCTGCCGCCGTCGTACCCGCGCCGCAGTGATGGACCACGGCGGCCATCCTCGGGAACAGCACCGAGTGCGCCACCTCGCCGATGGTCAATACGTCGTCCCCGTCCGCCTCCAGGCCGCCCCAGCCCCGCTGGATCACCCCGCGCATCCCGGCCCGGCGCAGTGCGCCCACGACCTCGGCGCTCAGCCGCGCCGGATCCGGCACGGTCGCGCTGCCCAGGCCCACGAAGACCGGCGGCGCACCCGCGTCCAGGAAGTCCCGCAGCTCAGCGGGGAGTTCGGCGTCACCGTCGAACGGCCACCAGTAACCCGCGACCTCCAGATCCGGCCGCCAGTCGCGCGGCCGGGGCACGACCAGAGGGCTGAAACCGTGCAGCACACGGCCCTCTCGCACGGTGCCGGCGCTGCCGCGAGGCAGCCCGAGGCGTGCCCGCGCCTCCGGTACGGCCGCTGAGAAGACGCGTTCGATGGCCAGGTTCACGCCGTGTCCGGCGAGCCGGTTGCCGAGGCCACCCCAGGAACGGCCCCCGAGCATCGGCGGCCCGAACTCCCGTGTGGGCGCGAGGGGTTGCAGGGGGAGGTCGAGGCACGGCAGCGCGAGGCCCTCGGCGATGGCATGGCCCAGTGGCGCGGTGGAGCCCGCCAGGAGCAGGACGTCACTGGTCCGACCGGCGGCGAGCATGTCGTCCGTCATCCGTCCGGCCAGCGCCCGGGCCATCGCCACCACCCGCACGAGCTTGCCCACACCGGTGGCGCTGCGATGCAGGTCCCGCCCGCGCGCCGACTCCAGCTCCGCCCGCGGATCCACCGGCAGCGGATGGAACCGTACCCCTGCCCTGGTCACCAGCGCCTCGAAGCGGCCGTGTGTGACCACGGTGACGTCGTGCCCGGACCGGGCCAGGGCGTGTCCGAGTCCGGTGTAGGGGGCCACGTCACCCCGGGAGCCCGCCGTCATGATCGCTACGCGCACCCCGTCAGTATGACGGGGCGCAGTGCCGTGTGTGCGGACCGTGGCGAAGGGTGACCCGATCTGTACGCCGTCCCCGGTCGAGGCCCGGCAGCGGGTGAACCGGTCGCGGGACGGGGCTCAGCCGCGGTGCAAGATCCGGAAGTGATCGAAGTCGGCCGGCTCCCGGTCGACGACCTGGATCGGCGGCCAGGCCCATTGCCACACGCCGATGCCCGGTATGCGGGAGAACCGGATCGGCCCGCGGGTGCCCTCGACCGCCACGTGTGGCCATGAACCGGCGACGGCCGTCCGGTCCGTGCCGTGCTCACGCAGCACCTCGGCGAGGACGGCGATGCTGTCCCAGCCCTCGAAGGCCACGAACGACGGCGCCTCGCCCAGCCGCTTGCGCAGCTCCTCACCGACTCGTTCGCCGAGCGGCCCGAGGCGCTGGGGCAGATAGCGCAGGAACGGGATCCCTGCGCCGTCGCCGCCCAGAGACGCGGCCCACGCGGCGAACTCCGGTTGGCCGGCCGGAGCGCCGATCAGCAGCCGCGCGAGCCGCCCATCGCCCCGGACGGCCCTGACGAACGGCATGGCCGGCTCGGGCTGGCCGACCAGCAGCAGGAGCGCCGTCACGTCCTGCTCGACGAGTGCGTCGCACAGGGCCTCGGGGGTGAGCGCGTTCGCGTCGAGTTCTACGACGGTGCCGCCGCGGGTCGTGAGGTACTCCCGCAGGATGTGGGTCCCGGACGCCCAGTAGACGCTGGGCTGGGTCGCCACCGCGATCCGGCTCCGGCCCGCGCCGAGGAGGAAGTCCGCGTAGATCCGCCAGCCCCGGGACTGGGCGGGGGCCAGGCGCGCGACCCATCGCGTCGGCTCCTCGGTGAGGGCGTCGAGCACCGCGGACGAGCAGAGGAACGGCACGCCGAGGGCGTCGGCGCGTGCGGCGGCGGCACGGGCGACCACGCTGTGGTACTCGCCGACCACGGCGGTCACGTCCAGACCGGCGAACTCGTCCATGGCCGCCGCGGCCCGTTCCGGATCGGCCGCGGTGTCCCGGACCAGCAGCTCCAGTGGCCGCCCGTCGATCCCGCCGGCGTCGTTGACCTCACGCACGGCCAGGTCGAGTCCCGCGAGCAGATGGCGGCCCGCCTCGACCCAGCCGGGCGGCGTCAACGGCACGAGCGCGCCAAGCCGGACGGCCGGCCGGCCCGTGCGCCGGTCCGCGGCCGTGCGCCGGTCCGCGTCCGGATGGAAGTCCGCGTCCGTGTGTCGCTCGGGGTGGTCGGTGTGTCGGTCCGGGCTCAGGTCCGTGTGGTCCGCTGCGGACGGCGAGGGCGGCGTGTTCATCGGATGGCGTCTCCCCAGGGGCCTTGCGCTCGCAGTCCACCCGGACGCGGGCTGCCCGTCATTGCACCCGCCGTCCTCGCCGAACGGCAACCGATTATGTGATCGCCGAGCCGCCGAGCAGGCCCAGCACCACGGTTCCCACCGCCGCCAGTACGGCCCACGCCAGCAGGCAGCCCGCCAGGACGCGGCGCCGCAGAGCGCGGTAGGTCTCCTCGTACTCCTGCCGGAGGGTCCCGGCACGCACCGCGGTGCGCTGCCAGGAGGCACGGGCGAGAGCGAGGTACTCCGCTTCGAAACGACGCTGGAGTTCCTCGCGCTGACCGGATGTCAGCCAGTCGAGCGGGGCCGTGACACGGTCGGCCGCCGCCCGTCCCTCGTCGCGGGCGGCGGCGAGCAGCAGATGGCCCTCGATGTCGTTGATCAGCGTGCGCGTGTCCATGGCACTCATCGGGTGGTCAACTCCCGTTCGGGCGAAGGGCCTTCGGCCGCGAGGCGGGGGTGGTGGAGGTCGAACGCCGGGGATTCGCTGCGGATGCGGGGAAGCGCCACGAAGTTGTGGCGCGGCGGCGGGCAGGAGGTGGCCCACTCCAGCGAACGGCCATAACCCCACGGGTCGTCGGCCTCGACCTTCTCGCCGTATCTCGCGGTCTTCCAGATGTTGTAGAAGAACGGCAGCAGCGACGCGCCCAGCACGAAGGAGAACACGGTCGACAGCGAGTTGAGCAGCGTCAGCCCTTCCACCGCCAGATAGTCGGGGATCCGGCGCTGCATCCCGTTCACGCCCAGCCAGTGCTGGACGAGGAAGGTGCCGTGGAAGCCGATGAACAGCGTCCAGAAGGTCATCTTGCCCAGGCGT